>JBDTXY010000014.1:0-18064 GCA_040005945.1 Acidobacteriota bacterium | reverse complement strand
GAGCGGCTCTGGTCGAGGACGACGGTTCTCACGTGCTTGACGTTCGTATCGATCAGCCCGAAGAGCAGCAGCTGAAAGGCCGGGATGAGCAGCGCGAATCGAAGCGTCCCGCGGTCCCGAATCATCTGGACCGCTTCCTTCTTCAGAACCGGGAGGAAGCCTCTCATCGACCAGCCGCCGCGGCAGTCGGCACTTCGCCGCGCTGATCGATCTGCAACTTCGTCAACCGTACGAAGACGTCCTCGAGGGAGGGCTCGATGGGACGGATTCGGACCGGGGCGCCTGCGGCCTTTTCGAGATCGCCCGCGATGCGCTGCTCCGGCACGTCCGAGTGCACGAGCAGGTGCAGGGAATTGCCGAAGATCGTGACGTCCTCGACATATGGGAGGGCGCGCGCCTCGCTCATGAACGACGCCACACCGTGCGCGCAGGCCGCCTCCACGCGGTTCATTCCCTCCGGAGTTACCTCCTTGAGCCCGGTCAGCTGATCCGGCGTTCCCTCGACCAGCATCTTGGAGAGGTAGAGGTAGGCCACCCGGCCGCACCGCTCCGCCTCGTCCATGTAGTGCGTCGTGACGAGGAGCGTGACGCCGTCCGCCGCCAGAGTGAAGAGAAGATTCCAGAGCTCGCGCCGGGCGACGGGATCGATGCCGGCCGTCGGCTCGTCCAGAAAGAGAACGCGCGGGCCGTGCATGAGCGCCGCCGCCAGCGCGAGGCGCTGCTTCCAGCCGCCGGAAAGTTGACCCGCGAGCCGGTTGCGGTAGGGGTCGATCGAAGTCAGGGTGATGGCCCACTCGCGGCGCTCGCGCCGCCGGTCCCCCTTCAACCCGTAGACGGAAGCGAAGAAGTCGAGGTTCTCCAGGACCGTCAGGTCTTCGTAGAGGGAGAAGCTTTGCGGGACATAGCCAATCCGGCGCCGGACCTCCTCCCCGTTCTTCTCGACGTCCAGGCCGTCGACGCGCGCTCGCCCCTCGGTCGGAGCGAGGAGACCGCAGAGAATCCGGATCAGCGTCGACTTGCCCGAGCCGTTGGGACCGAGGAGGCCGTAGATCTCGCCGCGCGGCACGCGCAACGAGACCTTGTCGAGGGCGCGGACGCTGCCGAAGTCGCGCGAAACGCCCTCGACCTCGATGCCGTACTCGCTCGGCGCCTCAACCATCAGGATTCCAGAATCCGCACGGTCGCCGCCATGCCCGGCCGGAGCTCGTCGGATCGCTCGATCGCCACCTTCACGCCGAAGACCTGGTCCATCCGCTGGCCGAGCGTCTGGACGTTGCGCGGCGAGTATTCGGACTGCGTCCGGATCTCGACGATCTGTCCGGGAAACTCGCGCTTGGGGAAGGTGTCCACCGTCAGCGCAACCTTCTGGCCAACGTGCACGCGGCCCAGCTGGGGCTCGGGCACATAGACGCGCACCCAGAGCTGCGAGGGCTCGAGGATCTTCGCGACCGGCTGACTGGGGCCGACCAGATCCCCGGGCCGCAAATCCATGGACTCGATCACGCCCGCGGCCGGCGCGCGAACGACGCTTTCCCCGCGCTGTCGCTCGAGATATCCCAGCTGCCTTTCGTCCGCCTCCAGCGCGGCCCGCGCGGCGGCGATGTCCTCCTCGCGAGAGCCGCGCTCGAGCTCGCGCAGCGTCTCGGCGGCGGTCTTCGCCTGCGTCGCCGCGGCGTCGTAGGACTGCGCGCCGACGATGCCCTTGTCCAACAGCGACTTCTGGCGCACCCGTTCCCGTTCGGCGTTTTCCGTGACGGCGCGCGCGCGGGTGATCTCCTCGATGCGCGGCCCCCGGAGGGACTTGGCGAGGTTCGCTCGCGACTGAGCGACGCGCGACTCCTGCTGCTGAACCTGGAAGCCGATCAGGTCCGTCTCGAGCTCGACGAGCGGCTGACCGGCCGCGACCTGCGATCCCTCTTCGACGAGGACCTTCGCGACGCGCCCGCCCAGAAGTGAGCCGACTTCGACGTCTCGGGCCTCGATCGACCCGGAGAGCACGAGGGGTTTCACCTTCCCCCGCCTCGATAGCCAGATTGCGCCGCCCGCGAGCAGCGCGACGATCAGCAGCAATAGGAGCCACTTACGCTTCATCGACTCTCTCTCCCGATACGATGACGCCGCGGGACCATACGTCGAGGACGGTGTCGAGGTACTCGTCCAGCGGCATCGGTTTCTCGAGCACTTCCATCACGTGCTGAAGGAACACGTAGGAGTGGAGGGTGGCCAGGAACGCGAGGGCCGCGGCGCGGTAATTGCGGATCCGGACCCGGCCATGGCGACCCGCGCGGCGCAGGTAATCCTCCAGGAATCGCAGGTTCTTCTGCGGGGGAGTCGGCCGCTGCCTCGGATCGAACGGGAGCGGCATCTTGCCGATTCCGGGGACGGTCTTGAAGTAGACCCAGCGGGCCACGACCTCGCGGATGCGCGTCTCGAGGAACGGGATCAGGACTTCTCCGGCGCGGCGCAGGATGGGCCGCGGATCCTCCGAGCCCTTCAGATGCTCCAGGAACTCGAGCGGCAGCAGGTCGGGCTCGGCCTGTCCCATCGCGGCCAGAAAGAGCGCCTGCTTGGTCGGGGCATGGCGCAGCAAGGCCGCGGGGGAAACGTCCAGCCGCGAGCCGATGTCGGCTAAGGTCGCGCCCGCGAAGCCGCGCTCGACGAACGCTTCGCGCGCCGCCGAAAGCACCTGGTCGCGGGTGACGCGGGGGGTTCTACCCATAAGTAAGTATATATTTATTAACTTATATGGACTTTTGTCAAGAGCTCGGAAGCGAGAATCGGTAACTCCCTAAATGCATATATAGAAGTTGTATGGTCCCCGCCCCCATGAGCATTCTTTCGATCCAGGTCGGCACGCCCCGATCGGTCCGTCACGGCGGGCGCACCGTCCGCACCGCGATCTTCAAGGATCCTGTTCTCTTCCGCGTCTTCGTCCGCCGGCTCAACGTCGAGGGCGATGCGCAAGCGGATCTGCGGGTTCACGGCGGCCCCGACAAGGCGGTCTATGCGTACGATCTCGGAGGCTACGAGCATTGGCGGCAAGAGCTCGGACTGGATCTGCCTTTCGGACAGTTCGGCGAGAACCTGACCGTCGCGGGGATGCCGGAGACCCAGACGCGCATCGGAGACGTCTATCGGATCGGCGGCGCCGTTCTCCAGGTTTCCCAGCCCCGATCCCCTTGCTTCAAGCTCGCGATGAAGATGGGGCGGCCCCAGTTTCTGAAGGAGTTCCTCGTCAGCGGGAGAACAGGCTTCTACCTGCGGGTCCTGGAGGAGGGCGAGATCGGCCCCGGCGATGCGATCACGCTGCTCTCACGGCAACCCGACTCCGCGACCGTCGCGCAGACGACGCGCCAGACGTTCGGGCCCGCGCCTCAGAGGCTGGCGAGGAACTGAAAGTAATCCTCGGGCGAGTCGGAAAGCTGAAGGGCAAATCCGCTCGGGATCAGCCGCGAGAGCGCCGCCGGCACACGAAACGAACGCACGACCTTGCCGCGAAGGACGACGTGCTTGCCCTCGGGAAGATGCAGGCTCACTGCCAGGGCGGTCCCGGGGTCCGGCAGGCGATTGGATCGCACGAAGAGACCGGTCGGCGAGATGTCGTTGGTGAAGCCCGAGTAATTCGCCCCGCCGAGGTTGAACTCGACCAAGAGGCGGCGCTTCGTTCTCTCGAAGCTCCGTTTCTTTCTTCCCGCCATGCCTCCCGCCGATTGTGCGCCCGGCCCGGCGGACAGGCAAGGAAACGCGAGGGCGGCCCGTTCCTAAAGGGTCGCGAGGAACTGGAAATAGTCGGCGGGCGACTCGGACAGGCGGATGGAGAATCCGCTCGGGACCAACCGCGAAAGCGCGCTCGGGACGCGGAAGGATCGCATCACCTTGCCCGTGACGGCCATACGCTTTCCTTCGGGCAGGTGCAGGTTCGCGGTCAGCAACATCCCCGGATCCGGGAGCCGGCTGGCGCGCACGAAAATCCCGGTGGGCGAGACGTCGTAGGTGAAGCCGGTGTAGGAAGTCCCCTTGACGCTGAACTCGACGAGGAACCGGCGTTTCTTACGCGCGAAGCCGCGACGTTCGTCCATAGGCGAGGCCCTCTACCCGACCTGATTGCTGCAATACCGGTGCCCAGCGAGGCAGGCACCTACGAGGCTTGCCTCCGGAATACTAGTCCTTTGACCCGTCCTGCGTCGACCAAGAATCCGGTGACGCCTCCGCCCGCGTCCCGCTGCAGGGTCAACTGCGTGCCTTCCAGCGTGAACGTGTCCTTGACCATGGGCTGGAGCGGCTCCTTGGACACGCCGCGGTGCCGGATGAAGAGCTTGCCCCCCTCGGCCGCGAGAATCCAGGTCGTGCCGACCTCGTCGCTCGCGTAGCTGCCGGCCAGCGGAGCGAGCTCCGCCGCCGACGGCGTCCAGGGGTCCACGGGCTCGAATGTCTGCCGTTCCGGATCTTCCCCGTCATAGGCGGTCACGACCTGGAGGCGGGGCCGCGCCGCACCGCCGGCGGGTAAAAGCTCGATCTCTCGGCTCCCGCCCTCGAACCCCTCGAACCGGTACCGATTGGCGCCGAGCGCGGCGAGCGGGAAATTCCGGCCGTCCACGTCGGCGGTCAGCTTGTCGTCCCAGACGGCGAGCTTGATCATCTCGCTGGAGCCCGGGTCCCGGTACGTCCCGACCAAGGCCTGCAGGCGCTTGGACGGAACCGCCAGCTGGACCCGTCCGGCCGTCTCGTGCGGGTTGGCCTTCTCCTCCTTCGTCATCGCACCGCCCAGGTAGACCTCCGCCACCTTGTATGCGAGGCGGCTGGGGTTCGCGTTGCCCAGATTGCACAGGCAGGCGACCGAGAAATGCTGCTGCGGAAACCGCAGAAGCTGGGCGCGGTAACCGGCCCACGAGCCCCCGTGGCTGACGGTGGGAAGCCCCCGGTAGTCGCCGATCATGAGGGCCGAGGCGTAGGAGATCTTCTTGCTGCTGTTCAAGACGCCGGGGACCTGCATCGCCTCGATCAGGCGCGTGTCTCCGACTCGGGGCTCGTAGAAATTCTGGTCCCAGCGCTGGAGATCCTCGACCGAGGTCAGGACGGAGCCGTCCCCTACCTGCTCCCAGTCCGACATGTCGATCCCGAAGCCACCCGTCTGCGCCTTGCTGTAGCCGCTGGCGCGGTTGGGGATGATCCGGGTGTGCGAATCGTTGAACTGTGTATGCCGCATTCCGAGCGGCGCGAAGATCCGCTCCGCGGCGAAGTCTCGCAGCGACTGGCCGCTGGCCCGCTTGACGATGACGCCGAGGAGGAAGTAGCCGGTGTTGCTGTAGAGGTGCTCTTCTCCCGGCGCGAAGTTCGCCGCCTTCTGCCGCATCAGGATGTCCAGGGCGTCCTGCTCGGTCGTGTAGTCCTCGGACTGAACGCCCTGCAGCTCCATCGCGACGATGTAGTCCCGCAAGCCGCTGGTGTGGTGGATGAGGTGCCGGATCGTGATCGTCTTGCCGTAGGACGGCATCTCGGGCAGCCACTTGCGGATGTCGTCGTCCAGAGAGAGCTTTCCGTCCCGGGCCAGCAGATGGATCGAGAAGGCCGTGAACTGCTTGGACGTCGATCCGATGTCGAACGCGGTCTGCGGAGAGTTCGCAACGCCGAGCTCCAGGTTCGCCATCCCGTATCCGCGCGCATACTCGATTTTTCCGTCCCGGAACACTCCCAACGAGCAGCCCGGGGAATCGCTGCGATCGTACTCGGCGAAGACCGCATCCACCTGAGCCCTGGTTTCCGTGGGAGCCGCGGGCGAGGTCGCGGCGACGGAGGTCAACACGAGCATCAGCAGAGCGAAGAGACGCATGGGCTCCTCCTGGGCGCGGGAGAGTCTACTGCGGGCCGCGCTCGACGGCTTCGATCTGCGCCCGTCGCTCCGCCGACAGCGGGACCTTGCGCCGCGAAGTCCAGTCGAAGGAGACCTGGGTCGTCTTCGCCTCCGCCACCAGCCGCCCGTCGGGGCCCGTCACCCGATAGGAGAAGTCGAATGAGGAGTTGCCCACACGCGTGACGTGGATCTCGACGTTCAGGACTTCTCCCATCGCCACGGAGGACCGGTAGTCGATCTCGGCGTGGACCACCACGAAGTCGATGTCCAGGAAGTCCGCCGAGCCGCGCATCGCCAGCCAGTACTTCTGGCGCGCCCATTCGAGGTAGGCGAGGTACGCGACGTTGTTCAAGTGCCCCATCGCGTCGACGTCGCCGTAGGGCACCTCGACCTGGAGCTTCACGATGGCCGCTTCATGCCGCGACGATAGTCCGATGCCGGTCGATCCACCAGCCCCAGGGAACGAACAGCCACATGGCCAGCCCGGACCATTCGACGACTCGCTCGTTGGGCGGCGGAGGACCCGCGATGCTCGCGATCCAGGTTGCCGCCAGAAAGACGACGAGGCTCCAGAGCGCCCAGTTTCCGGTGCGGTCCACCGCGCGCGTGGTCTTCAGATATATCGCGAGGCCCAGCCCATAGACGAGAAGCTCCAGAACGACGGTCGGAGCCGGCCGGTCCCAGATCGACAGGCCGACCCTCGGCCCGCCGCCCGGCCAGAGCGGCATGTCGGGGCGGTGCACCAGGGCGTCGAGAATCCAGTGCGACAGGACTCCCGCGCCGAGAACGAGCGCCGCCACGCGGTCTCTTCGGAGAAGCCAATACGCACCGCCGATGAACAGTCCCCAGACCAGCAGGCCGGCCAGACTGTGAGAGATCGGATAGTCGGAGAAATCCATCGGCGTCATTCGCGTCGCCCCCGGCTGGATCCGAAAGTGCTCCACCCCGAGCAGGGCCAGCACCCAGAACAGCAGGTCCGCGAACTGGACCGCGAGGAAGAGTGTCCCCAGGGAAAGCGCTGGTGCGACTCGCTTTCCCGCGAATCCGAGTCCGAAGTGGCCGAGGAACATCAGGACTCCCGAAGCAGCGTCATCCCGCGCGCGTGCGGCGAGGCTGCGAAAAAGGGATAGGCTACCCGAGAACTCTCGGTCATGCGAAAAACGCCACGGAGTCTCCCAGGAGGCCGCCGATGAAGCGAACCACACTGTCCGTCTTTTGCGCGATGGCGATGGCCGGCCGCCTCCTAGCCGCGACCTGCAGCCCGTCGCAGTTCGTCCAAGCCGCCTCCCATCCGGCCGGCGCGCGCGCGACCGCCGTCGTGGTCGCGTTCATCGACGGAGACGCCATCCCCGACATCGTGACCGCGAACGACGGCTCGGTGTCCGTGCTGCTCGGGCAGGGCGGCGGCGAGTTCTCGGCGCCGATCGTGACGCCCGTCAACGGAGCGTACGCGATCGCCGCGGGGGACTTCGACGGCGACACGAATACCGATCTTGCGGTCGGCTACTACTCCGAGATCTACATTCTGCTGGGGCATGGAGATGGGACCTTCGATCCCCCGGTCGAGTACTCGATCGGAGGGGGGCAGATCGTCGCGATCCAGACCGGGACCTTCGACGCCAACGCGTCGCTCGACCTCGCCGCCGTGGACTTCGGCAGCGGGGGACGCGTGACGATTCTGCTGGGTGCGGGCGACGGAACCTTCGGACCCGCGACCAGCTTTTCCGCGCCGGGCGCGCAGGCGCTGACCACCGGCGATTTCGACGACGACGGAAAGATCGACCTGGCGAGCTCGAACTTCAGCCTCGGAACCGTGTCCGTGCTCGCGGGAGCCGGCGACGGAACTTTCGATCCCCCCGTTTCCTTCCTGGCCGGAGCCAACCCCTCCGGGATCGCGGCCGCCGACCTCGACGGCGACGGGAATCTCGACCTGGTCACCTCGACGAACGGATTCATCTCGGTGCTCCTGGGCGACGGCAACCGAACCTTCCAGGCCGCGCTGCAATATTCGACCGGCGTCTCCTCGGGCCAGGTCGCCGTGGCGGACTTCGACGGGGACGGCATTCCGGACGTCGCGGCTGCGGCGCTCTCGGGCGGATACTTCGGATCGGGCGGTGTCTCCGTGCTCGCCGGCCAGGGAGACGGCTCCTTCGGACCGCCCGCCGTTTACATCGGCGGCGTCAGTTCGTCCGGTCTCGCGGTGGGAGATCTGAACGGCGACAGTCTGCCGGATCTCGTCACCGCGGATCCCGATCAGCAGGCGGTCACGGTCTTCCTGGATCAGACCGGCGGGTCCCTCTTCGCGGCACCGCTCTCATCCGTGCAGGCGATTCCGAGCCCGGTGACCTTCGCGCAGGCGGACTTCGATGGCGACGGCTTCACCGATCTCGCATTCGGCTCCGGATCCACGATCTCGTTCATCCTCGGAGGTCCTCACGGAACCTTCCGTCCCGGGACCTCGCTTCAAGAGCCCAACTTCCAAACGGTCAACGGCGTCGCGGCGGGCTCGTTCGTCGCCGGGGGGCCGCCCGACGTGATCAGTTCCAGCTATTCGGGCCTGTCGCGGTATCCCAACCTCGGCGGAGGCGTGTTCGGTCCACCGGAGCAGATCTTCTCGAATACGCTGTTTACAGGCCCCGCAGTCGCCGACTTCAATTTCGACGGGAAGCTCGACATCGCCGTTCCCGTGAGCTGTTGCGGCGTCGTTTCGATGGTCGTCGTCCTCGGCAACGGCGACGGGACCTTTCAAACTCCGGTCCAGACGGACTACTTCATCAACAACTTCCAGATTCTCGTGACCGCCGACGTCACCGGGGACGGCAAGACCGACCTCGTGGGCTACACCTCCCCGGGCATCCTCCTCTTGCCCGGAAACGGAGACGGGACCTTCGGCGCGGCGATCGCCATCACGGCCGATTCGGGCTACTCCCAGGCCGCCACCGGCGACTTCAACGGGGATGGCCACCCCGACCTCATCCTGAGCGGCAACAATCCGAGCGCCGCGCTGCTGCTGGGAAACGGCGACGGAACGTTCCAAACTCCGATCTTGATCGCCTTGAGCGGGAGCGCATCGGGGCTCGTCGTGGGCGATTTCAGCGGTGACGGAGCTCTCGATTTCGCCGTCCTCGTCGTGGGACGCCTCCTGCTCTTCGACGGTCTCGGGAATGGCCACTTTCAAACGCCGGTCGAGTTCGTGACGTCGGGAAATCCCTTCGCCCTGGTCGCGAGCGACTTCGACGGCAACGGCGCGCTCGACCTCGCCCTCGCCGGAAACTCCAGCATCACGACGTTTCTCAACACCCGCCTGAGCGCCGTCGTGCACGACGTGTCGGTCATCGTGGGCTCCCCGGTCGTCCTCTCCGTCTCGGCCGCGGGCTTTGGCCCCGTGACCTATCAGTGGCGTCGGGACGGCATTCCGCTCTCCGACGGCGGGCCGATCTCGGGATCGACGACCGCGACGTTGACGATCGATCCTGTCGCGTTCACCGACGCCGGCTCCTACGACGTCGTCGTGACCGACTCCTGCGCCGACGCGACGTCCAATACCGCAACGCTCTCCGTCGAATTCGACGACGTACCCCTGACCAATCCCTTCCACGACGACATCATCACGATCGCGATCTCGGGCATCACGGGCGGCTGCACGACGACCAGCTACTGCCCGAGCAACGACGTCTCGCGCGCCGAGATGGCCGTCCTGCTGTTGAAATCCAAGTTCGGCGCCGATCACGTTCCCCCGCCCCCGCCGCCGGACCCGATCTTCCCCGACGTGCCCGCGGACGCGTTCGCCGCGGCCTGGATCGACGAGCTCGCGACCCTGGGCATCACCGGAGGATGCGGCGACGGAAACGGCGACTACTGCCCCGACGCTCCGGTCACCCGCGGCCAGATGGCGGTCTTCCTCCTGAAGACGCTCCTGGGATCCGGCTACGTGCCGCCGACTCCCGCCGGCATCTTCGCGGACGTACCGTCGGACTATTTCGCGATCGCCTGGATCGAGGACCTCTACAACCGCGGCATCACCGCGGGCTGCCTGATGAGCCCGCTGAGCTACTGTCCCGACCAGTCCGTCCCACGCGAGCAGATGGCCACCTTCATCGTGCGGACCTTCTTGACGCCGTAAGCGCGTCCGCTTACCGGCGTCCCTGCGCGATCTTCGCGGCCTCCGGCAATCGCCGGAGGCGCAGCATGGCCAGAGTTCCCAGCGCCGGACCCGGGAAGAGCGCCGCGAAGGCCCACCGCCAACCCACCGCCGAGACCAGCACGGGGATGAGCGGGATCGAGACCATCGTCAACAGGAATCCGATGCTGGTCTGAAGCGTCAGCGCGGTCCCCATGTACTGCGGATCCGAGAGCTCCGTCACGCAAGCCGAGAACTGCGCCGAATCGGCGATGACCGCGGCTCCCCAGATTCCCGCGAACACCAGGAGGACCCAGGGCGAAGCGTGAAAGAGGAAGCCGATCCCCAGGCAACAGGCTCCGCTGATCGTCATCGCGGCCGACGTCACCGCGGTGCGCCCGAAGCGGTCGGAGGCGAGGCCCGCGAGCACGCATCCCAGCGCACCGCTGCCGATCACCAGGAACGACGCGGCCTCGGCCAGCGCGGGCGGGGCGCCGCGCGCCGTGAAGCTCGCGCGCAGGAAGACCGGCACCCAGGTCCACATCGCGTACAGCTCCCACATGTGGCCGAAGTATCCAAAATCCGCCAGCCGCACGCCGCGGTTGCGAAACACCTTGGCGATTTGGGCCACGTCGAAGCGCGCCGAGGGCGCCGCAAAGGGGCCGTCGGCCACGAACACCAGCATGATCAGTCCCCCGACGACCGCGAGCCCCGACACCGCGAGGACGTTCGCGCGCCATTGCGCGCGGCCCACCGCGTTGACCAGGTATGGCGTCGCCTTGCCCAGCGTCAAGGCGCCGATCATCGCTCCCAGCGCCAGGCCGCGCCCGCGGCGGAACCAGCTGGCCATCAGCTTCATGCCCGGCGGATAGACGCCCGCCAAAAAGAATCCCGTGCAGAACCGCAGGAAAATCGCCGAGACGGCGCCGCGCGCCTCCAGAGCGAGCCCGGCGTTGGCGGCCGCGGCCAACCACGCGCATGCCGCGATCAAGGCTCGCGTCGGGACAACGTCGGCAAGGTTCAGAAAGGCGCTCATGAGAGTTCCGACGACGAACCCCAGTTGGACGGCCAGCGTGAGCCATGCGACCGTCGAGCCCGAGAGCGACCACTCGGCCTGGAGCGCGGGCGAAACGGCCGAGGCCGAGAACCAGAGCGACATCGCCAGGAGCTCGGCCAAGCCGATCCGGATCAGCGCGCGCCAACGTGCCGGAGCCTCGCCGCGCGCCGCGAGCTCGCTCATGGGCGGCAAGCTTGACACACAGCCGGGGAAACGCGGCGTCTGCTACCCTTGCCCTCGGTACGCGATGAGACGCCAGCTCCTTCTGCTCCTCGGCTGCCTCGGCTGCCTCTGTTTTCTCTTGGGCGGCGCCGGCCTGGCCCTCGCTCAAGAGGAGACTTCGCCCTGTCCGCCGGCGGGGGATGCGACCAAGCCGAAATTGAAACACTTGAACGAGCAGAGGGCGCGCGAGGACGACGTCGCCGACGACGACATCGACGACACGATCACGATGGAATCGCTCTCAGAGCCCGGCGACGACCGGCTCCGCTGGCAGGATGGCCAGGGAGTCGAGATCGTCGCATACGTCATCGAGGTGCGCGACGGCGGCGCCGCCAGCTCCAACTGCCATTCCCCCAAGAGCGCCGACCACGACACGATCCTCGAGCTGGTTCCCACGTCCAACGCCATGGACCGCGCGCATCGCGTCCATGCGATCGTCACGCCGCAGTGGCGCCAGATCGTGGCCGCGGACCGGGTCGACTGGTCGACCGGCGCGCTCCGGGCGCACTTCCTGCGGCGCTGGGTCACCGTGCGCGGATGGCTCCTCTTCAACTCGGAGGCGGCCGCGAAGTCTCTCCATACCGCCGCGATGGCCGGCCCGGACATCACGCGAGTCACCGCCTGGGAGATCCACCCGGTCACGTCGCTCGAGCTCCAGGAAGACGTCCTGGATCAGCAGGCGGAATTGCCCGACCGCCCGGCTCCGGCCGATTACGCCAGGTCGAACACCATCAGCTCGGCGCCGTAGTCGCCCGCGGTAAAAACAAACGCCGTCTCCCCGGAGGCGGAGATCCCGTCGCCGGCCTCGAGCCGATTTCCGTTCACGTCCACGCCGCCGCGGAGCGCTTGCGCCCAGAGGTGCCGCCCGTTACGAAGCGCGAGCGAAACCGATGCGCCCGGCGGCAGCACCGTCGCGGAGATGTCGACGTCCTGGCGGATCTGGATGGACCCATCTCGTCCATCGCCCGACGCGATCAGGCAGAAACGGCCGGCCCTCTGTGCCTGCTCGAACCGCTTTTGGCCGTACAACGGCGGCAGCCCCTGCGCGTTGGGAAGGATCCAGATCTGCATGAAGTGAACGGGCTCGGTCGCCGAATGGTTGAACTCGCTGTGACGGACTCCCCGGCCGGCGCTCATGTATTGCAGGTCGCCCGGCACGATGACGGAGCCGGTCCCCAGGCTGTCACGATGGGCGAGCGCGCCTTCCAGCACGTACGTCAGGATCTCCATGTCGCGGTGGCCGTGCGTGCCGAATCCCTGTCCGGGCTTCACGCGGTCCTCGTTGATGACCCGCAGCGCCCGAAAGCCCATGAAGCGATCGTCCTGGTAGTCGCCGAAGGAGAACGTGTGGTACGTGTTGAGCCAGCCGTGGTCGAAATGGCCGCGTTCCCCGGCGCGTCGGATCCGGATCATTCCCGCCACCACTCGTCGATCGGCCGGGAGTGCGCCGGCTCGACCATCTGGCCGGGTCTGGGAATCGCCACTTGCGCCTGGCGCCGGGCGGCCGCAATGAGGGTTCGCGACGGCGGCTCGTTCCAGTCGTGGAACGCGAGGTTGAAGGTCCCCCAATGCACGGGCAGCAGGAGGCCGCCGCGCAGATCCTCGTGCGCCTGCACCACTTCCTCCGGCGTCATGTGGATCAGCGGCCAGGTGGAGCTATAGGCCCCGACGCTCATGAGGGTCAGATCGAATGGGCCGTGCTCCCGGCCGATCTCGCGGAATCCATCGAAGTATCCGGAGTCGCCGCTGTAATAGACGCGGTGGCGGTCGCCCGCGATCACCCAGGAGCACCACAGCGTCGCATCGCGACCGCCGAGCCGGCGTCCGGAAAAGTGCCTCGCCGGAGTCGAAACGAACGTCACACCGCCCACGACCATCCGCTCGCTCCAGTCCAGCTCCCGAATCTGGGCCTTCGGGACGGACCATTTCTCCAGGTGCGCCCCGACCCCCAACGGAACCAGGAACACGGCCGTGCGCTTGGCCAGCGACTTCACCGTCTCCATGTCGAGATGGTCGTAGTGATCGTGGGAGATTACGACCGCGTCGATCGGGGGCAATTCCTCCAGCGCGATCGGCGGCTCGAAGAAGCGCCGGGGCCCGACCAGCGTGGACGGCGACACCCGCTCGCTCCAGACCGGGTCCGTCAGGACGCGCACGCCGCCGATCTCCACGAGGGCGGCCGCATGTCCCATCCAGGTCGCCCGCAACCCCGACTCCGGCGGCGCATCGAAGTCCGATCGTACCCGCCTCTCGACGGGAATTGCGCGCGGCGGATAGCGCGTCTCGGAGCCGGTCACTTGCATCCGGACCGCTTGGGCCGCGCTCCGGGGCAGCATCGCGTGCGTGGGCATGGAGTTGACGAAGCGGCCGCCGGACCAGTGGCGCGAGCGGCGCATCCGCTCCAGACGCTCTCCGGAGGCGCGGGCCCCCAGCGAGAGGAACCAATTCGTGGACCACGCCAGCGCCGCCACGGCCGCGGAGAGCGCCGCGAGCGCGGTCAGCGCCGCGACCTCGAGCGCGCGGCGCTTGGTCCCCTGGCGCATCACTCGTGTCCCGTATCGACGACGACCTGGCGTGTGGCCAGAAGCGTGCCCGTCGCGCGCGCCAGCTCCGTGGCGGCCTTGCGATAGTCCGTCAACGCGGAAGTCTCGGTGACCCGAGCGGCGGTCAGGTCGTTCTGACGAGTCAGCACCAAGAAGTTGGTCGACAGCCCCACCTGGAAGCGCTCCTGCTCCGCGTAGAGCTGCGTCTCCGCCGCGACCCGCTCCGCGCGCGCCGCATCGATCCGCAGACGCGCCGTGTCCAGCGCCGCGGCGGCGTTGCGCACCTCGGCCTCGACCTGCTGCTGTGTGGCGGTAATGCCGAGAGAGGCCTGCTGGAGCTGCGAGCGGGCAATCCCGAGGTTCGCGCGCGCCGTGCGGTTGGTGATCGGCACCGAAAACGAGACGCCGATCGAGGCGTCGGGGAAGCGATTCTCACGGATCGTGTCGAGGGAACGGCCGGTGCTTCCCAAGAGAGGACCCGGAACCGTGATCGGGCCTCCGTTGAAGTCAACGGCGTCGGGATTCACGCTGCCCGCGAGCCCCCGCCGCGCGTAGGACGCGACCAGGTCGAGTCGCGGCAGCACGTCGCTCCGGCGGGCTTCGACCACGACCTCGGCGACGGTTCGCTGCGCCTTCGCCTCCGCAATCTCGGGGCGGTTCGTCTGCGCCGTGGCGAGGGCCTCCGGCAACGTCGGAGGGCTCAGCGAGGACTCGGGGTCGTCCATGGGCACGACCTCTTGCGACCACGTCGGGTCGTTGGGATCGGGAAGCATGAGGCGCTTCAACGCGTTTTCCGACTCGGCGACGCGCTGCCGGGCCAGCGCCAGGTTTCCGCGCCGCCGCTCCTGCTCCGCGGTGGGCTGCGCGATGTCCGTCTGGCCCAGAACCCCGACCTCGACGCGGCTGTTGGTCTCCGAGAGCTGCTGGCCCGCGAGCTCGACCGAGCTGGCGATCGACACGACGTCCCGCCGCGCCGCGACCAGGCTCCAGTACGCCGCGTCGACCTGGGTCAGCACGTCCGAGATGACCCGCTTCAACCTCTCCGCCGACTGCCCCCGCTGCGCGGCCGCGATCCGAATCGCCTCGCGGGCCGGATCGATCCAAAGCCCGCGCAGGATCGGCTGACGCAGCGAAACGCCGACGCCCGTCGTGTAGGCCGGAGAGAGGGTCGTGAACACGTTGTTGGTCGTGCCGCGCCCCCAGTTGGAGAAGAGCTGTGCGCTCGCCCCCGTCGGAAGAAGCTGCGTGAACGAGGTCGACGCGTCGACGCCCTTGATGCTCGGGGCGAGGATCCCGTCGGGTGCTCCCGAGAAAATCGAATTGACCGGATCGGTGCGGTCGCGATACGCGACGTCGGCGTTCCAGGACAAGTCGTAGGCGCCCCGCGCGCGCATGATCGCAAAGTCCGCCTGCGACAAATTCTCGCGCTCGATCAGGAGGCTCGAGTTATTCGCGAGAGCGCGCCGCGAGGCGTCGGACAGCGAAAGGGACACCGTACCGGAATCCTGGGCGGCCGAAACCGCAGCGGCCAGGAAGAGAATCATCGAGACAGAGCGTCGCATCATGAACCTCCGTTATGGGTAAGTACGACCGTGAGGCGGGGGCGATTCTAGGCAAAGCGGAGCCGCTGCCTTTCGAGATTCGCGTCGTAGACGGCTAAACCTCCACCCTCCAATGCGATATCGTCGTTTCCCCCGATGATGACGACCATCCGAATTGCGCAGGCAGGCCTCTTGAATGGCTGTCGGCCGTGATCCTTCCGCGCTGGAGAATCCTGCACCTGCTGCTGGCGGCGACGGTCCTGAGCGCCGGGTCGGGCTGCACGATGGTCGTCAACATCATCGGCTCCGAGAAGCGGGACGTGTACAAGTTCGATCATCCCTTTGCCGCCGATAGCCCGGCGTTTCGCCGTTCGGCCGAGGCGATGGGCAACGCGATGGTCGAAGGCAACGACGCGCGGCTCCTGGTCAACGGGGATGAAATCTTCCCGGCGATGATCAAGGAAATCCGGGACGCCAAGCAGACGGTCAATCTGGAAACGTACATTTTCCAGCCGGACGAGGCCGGAAGCCAGTTCGCCGACGCGATGATCGAGGCCGCTCGGCGGGGGGTCCAGGTGCGGCTCTTGATCGATGCCTTCGGCAGCAAACTCAAGCGGCTCGCCAGGACCCTGGAGGATGCCGGCGTGATCGTGCGCAAGTACCGCCCGCTCAGGCTGTTCTCCATCTACAAGGTCGGCCGCCGGACGCACCGGAAAATCCTGGTCGTGGACGGCCGCGTTGCGTTTACGGGAGGGTTGGGCATCGACAAGCGCTGGCTGGGCAACGCCCGCGACCCGTCGGAGTGGCGCGATACGCAGGTCCGCGTCGAAGGCCCCGTGGCCGCGCAGATGCAGGCGATCTTCAGCGAGGACTGGACCTATACGACCGGCGAGATCCTCGCGGGCGACGAGTTCTATCCGGCGATCGCCAGGGCCGGAGGGATGCGCTCGCAGGCGATCAAGGCCTCGCGCGGCGACTCCTCGTCCCTGCCTAAGATGCTCTACTACGTCGCGATCCAGTCGGCCCGCCAGAGCATCCACATCGCCAACGCGTACTTCCTGCCGGACAAGCAGGTGCGCGACGCGCTGATCGCGGCGGCCAAGCGCGGCGTGGACGTGCAGGTCATGGTGCCGGGAAGCCACATCGACCTTCCCATGGTGCGTTCCGCGTCCTGGATTCACTATGGCGAGATGCTCAAAGAGGGCGTGAAGATCCTCGAATACACGCCCACGATGCTGCACAACAAGACCATGGTCATCGACGGGATCTATTCGACGATCGGCTCCATCAACTTCGACGCCCGTTCCATGAACCGCAATGCGGAGGAGGCGCTCGCGTTCTTCGACCGCGACTTCGCGCGCAAGATGGAGGAGATGTTCCAGCGGGACAAGCAGCGGTGCAGCGAGATCACCTGGGATCAGTGGGATCACCGCGGTTTGCACCGCCGGCTGACGGAGCTGGTCTTCTGGATCTGGGAGCCGTATTACTGAGGGCGGCCTCCTTCTATTGACTATTGAGTCCTTGCTCTATGGCCGCATTGCATTACAATGCGCGTCTCTATAAGGAGGACTCATTTTGAGACGAAAGACAGTGAAAGCGATCCAGCTCACCGGTCAACACGCGAGCTATGCCCTGCAGATGTTGATCGAAGACGGCAAGATCGCGGGCCGCGACGTGCTCCAGGCGCTCAAGCGGCGCGAGAAGACCGTCCGGGACCTTCGGGCACGCCTCACGGCGCTCGGCGAAGACGTCTCGGGGGCCGTGGTCCGGGCGGCGAACGGTTCGGAGCGCATCCAGAAGGCCCGCAAGCAAATCTCGAAGGCCCAGCGCACCGCCCGACAGGCGCAAGGCCGGTATATGGCCGCCGTGCGGCAGCTCTCCAAGGACGCCCGCAAGAAGGTCAAGACGATCCGTCTGAAGTCGGGCGTGGACGCCGCCATACGGGAAGCCAAGCGCCTGGCGAGTTAGGTATTTGAGCGGCGCTCGAGGCGCCGACGGGGGCGCGCATCGCGTCTACGGCTTGGGGGCGAGAGGCATTCCCGTCCGGCCTCTCCAGGGCTGGCACGACCGGCACGCCCACATGCGGCGGCCGCTCAGCGGGAACTCCCGGATCGCCGCGCCGCAGCGCCGGCAGATTTCGCGTTCATAGACGTAGAACGCGTCGCGCGCCGGCCGGCCCGAGCGGACGTGCGCGCGCTCGCGCGGGTCCACGGTCTTGATCCTGCCCTCCGTGAGGCCCTGGCGCATGATCCGGGACGTCGTGTCCCAGAGCTCCTGCCACTGCCCGCGGGACAGACGATCGGATCTGCGCAGCGGATGGATCCCGGTCAGAAAGAGCGCCTCGTTGCGAAAAATGTTGCCGACCCCCGCGATCACGCGCTGATCCAGCAAGGCGTCGCCAATGGTCCGGCTGCGCCGGCGCAAAGCCGCCCACACACGATCCGGGTCCGCGTCCGCGCGCAAGGGATCGGGGCCCAGCCGATCGAGGACCGCTTGCCGCTGCGCCTCCGAGATGAGCTCGCAGGTCGGCGGGCCGATCAGGTCGACCGTGACACCGCCCGCGCTCATGCGCATGCGCACACTGGCTCGGGGGATCGGCGGCCGGCCCACGAAACGATAGAACTCCCCCGCCATGCCCAGGTGCACGTGCACGACCAGACCGCCTTCCCACAGATGAAACAGGTGCTTGCCATGGGCGTCCGCGCGCCGGAACCGGCGGCCATCCAGCCG
>JBDTXY010000013.1:0-18378 GCA_040005945.1 Acidobacteriota bacterium | reverse complement strand
AGGTTCTGCTGCGTGTCCGCCACCTTCTCCTGAGAGAAGGGCTCTCCCTCCTTCCACGCGACCTGCCTACGGATGCGCGCGGGGTCCGTGACGGCGTTTCCGCGGATGACCGTCTTGCCGAAGAAGGTGCGCGCCCCTTCCGTGACGCGGTAGAGCACGTCCGCGCTCTTCCGATCCTCCGAGAGCTTGGTCCCGTCCACCACGGACGCCTCGCGCCATCCCGTGTTCCAGTAGTGCGTGGTCAGCGATCCGACATCCTGCCTCAGGACGGTGGGGTTCAAGGGGTCCCCCACTTTCGCGGCCACGAGCTTGTCCAACTCTTCGGCGGTCAAGTGCTCCGCTCCCTCGACCCGCCGCTGCGCCACGTACGTGCGCGGGCCCTCCACCACGGTGATGCCCACGGCCAGGAGACCCGGCTTGGACCCGTCGGTGACCGCCGGTTTCTCGACGCGCGCGTCGATCCAGCCGTGCGTCTGGTAGTAGCCCAGGATCGCGCTGACGTCGCCATCGAGGTTGGCGTCGATCAAGCGGCCCTTCTGCACGACCGGGAGGCCCTTCTTCCGCGTGATCATCAGCGCGCGGAGGGTCTCCTCGTCAACCGCCGCGTTGCCCGAAATCGAGACCCGCTCGATGGCGTACTTGGGACCCGGTTCCACCGAGATCGCCACGACGACGGACTCCGGCCCGGGAGCGGCGGTGGCCGCGACCGTGGCCCGGTAGTGGCCCGCCCGCTGCAGCTCCTGCGTGTGGTTCTCCGCCCAGACCTCCAGGAGGTCCTCGTCGAAGCTCTGGCCCGCGAGCAGGGACAGGATCTCGCGGCGCGCCTGCTTGATCTTCATGCCGGCCGCCTGGATCTGGTAGAGCGGTCCGACGGTGATGCGGTACACCCCCCGGAGTGTGCCGGCCTCGGTCGGCTCCGCGGCGATCAGCTCGACATTGGCCCGAAAATACCCCTGCTCCAACAGGAACTTGCGGATGCGTTCGGCGGCGGCCTTGGCCCTGGCTTCGCGGTAGGGCTTGTTCTCCCGAATCTTTCCTTCCCGCTCCAGCGCCTCCGCCGTAAACGGGCGGGTTTCGCCGTCGAAGAACGGCGCCGCCACCAAGGCACGCTGGCCGGCTTCGATCCGGTAGACGACCGTCACGGAGACCGCCTCGTAGTCGAAGATGGCTTCGGGATCCACCGCGGGATGCAGATATCCATCCGCGGTCAGGCGCCGTTCGATGGATGCCGCGCCGGCCGCCAAAGGACTCGGATCGAAGGGGTCGCCCTCGGCGAAGGGGATGGCGCGACGCAACTCTTCGCCGGACAGAGATGTCTTGCCGTGGAACTGAATCGCGCGAACCCGGAACGCGCGCCACAGATGGATCGTGACCGCGACGCCGCCGGAGGCGGAGGGTTCCGCCTGGATCCGCACGTTGGAAAATCGCAGCGTTCCGAACAGATTGCGAATCGTGTCGGCGGTGGCAGACTCGGTCAGCGCGCGGCCGACGTCCAGGGAGATCAGACCCTGGATCTCGCTCCGATCGAACGGGCCATCGGAGGTGATCGCCACGGACTCGATCGTGCGTCCCAAAAGCTCATCCGGGGAGGCGGCGGCCGCGCCCCGGGCCGCGCCCCAGAGCGCCAATGCGAACAGGACTCGCGCGGATCGGTGTCCCATCAGAATCGCTGGCGGCGCCGGAAGGTCAACGAAAGGATTCCGTTCTCGTCGCGAACCAACTCGACCAGAATCGTGTCGGTCGCCTGCCACTCGATGCGGATGATCGGCTGCTTGCTCGAGTCGACCGCGATCGAGGAGGTCACCGAGAGTTCCTGCGTGATCTGCTTTCCGATCGTGGTGCGAAAAGTGGCCAGCGTGCTGCCTTCGAACACGGGGTCGATCTGGAACCGGTCCAGCTTGAAGATGCGCTGGGTCCGCCTCGTGAACCCGCCCGTCACCGCGCCCGAGAGAATTCCTCCCGCCGCCGACACCATCTGGCTGGACCCCTCCGTCGGATTCCGCGTGTCGGGAGGACTGCCGCTCAAGACCAGGCCCAGGATCTGGTCGTTGGTCAGCGGCGGATTGGACGTGAAGCTCGCGGTGATGCGGGGCCAGGTCCCGACCAAGGTGACGACCAGGTCGTACCCCTTGATGTCCGCGCGCGCCCGCAGGTCGATGAACGGGGCCAGGTGAGCCGTGTTGGAGAACGTGATCGAACCCGCTTCGATCTCGTACCGGATGTCGCTGAAGACGACCCGTCCGCCCTCGTCCAGCAGAATCTGCCCCAGGAGCATTGGGTCCGCCAGCGTGCCGCGGGCCGTCAGGTCGACCGTCCCCGACAGCCGCGCCAGGTTGTTGCGGACTTCCAGAGAGGCGGCCGAAACGATGCGAACGTCCAGAGACGTGCGCTCCTTCCAGGGCTCCCGGGCCGCAAGCGCGCCCGGCCGGCTGCGCGCCAGCAGATCCGAGATCGTCACCTCCACGTCCTTGGAGTAGGTTCCGCGGAGCAGCGTGATCGCGCCCCGCAGCTCGTTTCCGGATTCCCCGCCCGAGGCCACCAGGTCCGCGTCGACCGTCAGACGCAGCTCCCGGATCGCCCGCACCTGGATGCGCCGTCCTTGGAGCGCGAAGCGGAAATCGCGGAGCGCTCCCCGATCGATGCGAAACGTGCCGGCGGCGAACGCGTCGCCCTCGCCCACCTTGGCGCGCAGCCCCTCCAGCTCGCCGGAGGACCCGATCAGCCGCACGCCGCCCTCGATCTGCTCGAAGGAGTATCCGGACGTGCGGTAGCGCCCTCCCTCGATCCGCACCGTGCCCGCGAGGCCCGGATTCTCCAGCGGCCCGCTGGCGGCCACGTCCAGAGACAGCTTTCCCGCGAGCCCGAGGTCGGGCATCCAGATGCCCAGCACCGCGGCGTCGGCGGTGCCGGACAGCTTGGCGTTGACGGCGGAGGTCTCGCCGGAGAGATCCAGCGCGCCGCGCAATTCCAGATCGATGCCGTTGCCCACCGCGTGGAGCCGTTCCAGGGTGACCCGGTCGCCCGTGAATCGGACCCGCGCGTCGCCTTCGCTGCGGATCAAGTCCGGATGGTCCCGCGCGTCCAAACGCAATTCCGTGACCTGGGCCTCGCCCGAAGGCTTCTCCCCTTCCTTCGACGGGATCCTGAGCCTGCCCCGCGCCACCAGCGCTCCGCCGGCGCCCGGCGGCGGAGCGAGAGGCGTGAAGAGGAGCAGTGAGACCAGGTCCTGGATGTTCGCGGCGACTTCCAAGTCCGCAGGCGACGCCGAGATGTCGCCCTTGGCCGTCACGTTCCACTTGCCGGGCACGGAGACCGCGCCGTCCACCACGCCGCCGACCACGTGCAGGGAGAGCTTGGGGCTCGCGTCGGAGGGGATTGCGTGGCCGAAGAAGCGCGCATCGGCCAGCGACGCGGATAGCGTCAGGTCCGGCTTCTCGAACGAGCCGGAGCCCGAGAGCTCGAAGGACAGCCGGCCCGAGATCTCCGGGGTCATGTCGTGGACCGACTGCAGGGATTCCAGGGGGACGGCGTCGCCGGCGGCGCGCACCTCGAAGGTCCCATCCTTGTATGCCAGCGCCGCTCGGCCGCCCGCCGCGCCACCGTCCAACTCCGCCCGAACGTCCTCGAACTGGAGGTGCCCCGGCGTCAACACGAGCCGCCCCGTGATCCGAGAGACCCTCTGCCCCCACAGGACCGCCTCCTCCACGACGGCGAGGCCTTCGCCGGAGACGGCATCCGGAGGATTTCCGGAGAGTGGAAAGCTTCCGGTCACGCGCCCGGTGATGGGGTACTGCAGCTTGAGGTACTGCATGAAGCGCTCCAGCGGGTAGGCGCGGGTGGTGACGGTCAGATCGATCTTGGGACGCTGCGGGTCGCGGCGGAAGCGCGCGGCGCCCTCCAGGGAGACGGTCGCGTCGCCGTCGTAGACGCGGAGCGGGTGGAAGAGGAAGGCGCCGTCGTGCATGTCGATCGATCCCCGCACGCTTCCGAACACCACGTCCGAGAAGCGCGCGTTCTCGGCGGACACCTGGGCCGTCACCTCGGGATTGTTCCAGGACTGGCCGAGGTGTCCTGCCGCCTCCCCGCTTCCGCCCAGGCCCAGCGGCTCGGGCCGCTCGCCGCCGGCCGCGACGAAGTTCTGGAAGATCTTGTCCATCTCCGTGAGGTCCCGGGACCGCAACCGGAAATCGAAGTCCGGCATCCACTGGCCGATGCGAAGCCCTCCGGTCAGCTCCAGGGTCGAAGCCGGAAACCGGAACGTCGTCCCGTCGAATCCGATCCGGCCCTCCACGATCGCCAGGGCGCCGCCGCCGATCGTGGTGACGCCGAAGCGGCCGGAGACGATCGAAGACGCTGGACCCGGCTCGACCGAGAGCAGCGCCCCGCCGCTGGCGCGCTCGATGCCGCCCTCGCTCCAGCGCAGCGTCGCCGAGAGCGCGGCGGCCCCCGAGAGTCCAGTGCCGGGGAGGTGGATGTCGCCGAAGAATCGCTCCAGCGAGATGCCGCGCGCCTCCACCGAGAGGGTCATGGGCCTGGGCCGTCCCTTGCCCGTCAGGTTCTCGATCCGAAAGGATCCGGTCGCGTCGCCGCCTTCGTAGCGAGCCTTCTCGATGCGGGCCACCAGCGCATCCGGGCGCGCGACTAAGCCCGCCTCCAGATTCTCGATCGGGAATCCGGCCGCCTCGATCCGCGCCGAAGAGAGATGGCCCGCGGCCTGGAAACCTCCGGCGGGAGGCACCCGGAGCTCCGCGCGCAGATCGGCGTCGCCCGTGAACCCCAGGCGGATCCGGAACAGCCGCTCGACCTCGGCCACGTGGAGCCGGCTCGACACCGTCAGCAGCGTCAGGGGGTTGTGGAAATCTTCGACGGAGCCCGAGAGGTTGAGCTCTCCGAAATCGCCGGCGGCCCGAAACGCGTTGAGCGTGAAGCGGCGTCCGGCGTCCAGGTGGAATCTCAGATCCAGCGTGAAGATCAGCGGTTCGGCGTCGGGAAGATCGAGCGTGACCTTGCGGCAGGAGAGGAGCCCGCGATACCGGTTCGCCGGCAGGGAGATCAGCTCCGTGGTGAAGTTCTCCATGCGCCCGTCCAGGCCCGCCTCGCGGCCTTCGAATCGGAAGACGCCTTGCTGCACGACCAGCTCTCCGACCTGGACCTTCAACCCCGATCCCTTGCCCGGCGCGCCCGTCAGACCCGGAGGAAGGTTCCAGCTTCCGTCCGGAAATTGAACCAGCGCGATCCGGGGCCGCACCGCGCGCACCCGCCCCAACCGCAGCTCCCCTCCCGTGACCGAGAGCCCGCCTCCGATCGTGACCTCGTCGGCGGTCAAGAGAGGCTCGCCCGAGACGCGCGGATCGTTGTCGATCGAGACGTCCGCCAGCTGGATCGACGGGGGAAACATCCGGAAGTCCACGCGGCGAAAGTGAACGGGCCGCTGGAGAAGCTCGGAGAGCCGCTGCTCGGACACGCCCTGGAAGAGCGACTGGAAACGCTCGGAGTTCCAGATCGAGTATGCGGCCAGAATCAGGAAGAGCAGGACGATCCAGAAGAGACGCGAGGTCGAGAGGCGCTGCGCTTCCCTCGGCGCGCGCGTGGGACCCGGAGGACTCGGATCCGACTTCAAACGCCCCAGGAAAGCTTCTCCGCGAGCTGATCGAAATGATCGGACTCGGGAGGACGCAGGAGAGTCACCGAAGAAGCGCTCGACTTCACATCGATTGGGATTCCCGCCAGGATCGGAAACCCTTCCTGCCCGTCCAGAGTCAGGTAGACGCTGCCGTCCCGGCGCCGCGGGCCGGACACGCGCACGCGGATTTCCGTGGAGGCGGGCACGACCAGGGGCCGCTGCGCCAGGGTGTGAGGACAGATCGGCGTCACCACGATCGCCGGAAGGGCGGGATGGATGATGGGTCCCCCGGCCGAAAGGTTGTACGCGGTGGAGCCCGTGGGTGTGGAGACGATCACGCCGTCGCCGCGAAATTCTGCGACGGCCCGGCCGTCTAAGGCGATCGAGAACGTCGAGATGCGGGCCAGCGCCTCGCGGTTGAGAACGGCGTCGTTCAAGACCCGGTATCGCCCGTGGTGCGGGCCGCGCCCGATCGTCACGTCCAGGCGCTTGCGGCGGTCCTCGCGGAATTTGCCCTGGAGCACTTCATCGAGGCGCCGGATCGCTTCCTTCTGGTTGAGGCCCGCCAGGAATCCCAGCAGGCCCACGTTGATGCCCAGCAGCGGCGTCCGGGAGGGAGCCGAGCGCGCCACCGAGAGCAGCGTCCCGTCTCCGCCCAGCACCAGCACCAGGTCGCAGAGGCGGGCGATCCGCGCCCGCGAGATGCCCCGCGGACGCGACAGCGCTTGCGCCGTGAGATCCTCGAAGAGGACCTCCCGGCCGCGCCGCCGCAAGGCTTTTTCCAAGGAGGCGGCCAGGCCGATCGCCGCCGAGGACCCCGCCTTGGCGACGATGCCAACGCGGCGGAACCGGGCCGGGACGCGGGACCCCTTCATCCCGCTCAATTTACACGAAATCCGAGGAGGAACTCCGCGTTGCCTCGGGCTCCCCGAATCGGAGACTCGAGCGACCCCAGGACTTCCAGATTCAGCTCCCGACCGAACGCCTCGATCTCCGCCACGACCCGCTGCCGCGTTTCCTCGGAGCGCACGACGCCGCCGCGGGGCACTTCGCGCCGCCCCGCCTCGAACTGCGGCTTGACCAGGAGCACCGCGATCCCTCCGGGCTTCAGGCGCGCGACCACCGCCGGCAGAATCAGACGCAGGGAGATGAAGGACACGTCGACGACCGCCAGATCCACCTTCTCCGGCACGTCGCGCTCGGAGAGAGCGCGCGCGTTGACTTTCTCGCGCACGATCACGCGCGAATCCGCGCGCAGTCTCGCGTCGAGCTGGCCGTGCCCCACGTCCACCGCGTAGACCCGCGCCGCGCCGCGCAGGAGCAGGCAGTCCGTGAAACCGCCGGTCGAGGCGCCAACGTCCAGGCACACGAGCCCGGACGGATCGATCGCGAACCGATCCAGCGCGGCGGCCAGCTTGACCCCGCCCCGCGAAACGTAGGGGTGCGCGGGGCCCGAGATCACGACGTCGGCGTCCCGATCCACCGCCTGGCCCGCCTTGTCGGCGCGCCGCCCCCCCACTTCCACGCGGCCGGCCAGAATCATCGCCTGCGCCCTCTGGCGCGTTTCCGCGAGCCCCCGCTCGACCAAGAGCAGGTCCAGGCGCGAGTGCGCGGTCATGGGTTCGCGATCACGAGCGGATCAACCGAATCGGAAGACGACTTTCATCGCGCCTTCCGGCTCGCGGGCGCGCGCGAAGGCCGCCGCGGCCTCCTCCAGCGGGAACCGATGCGACACGAGGTCGGCCACGAGGACCCGGCGGCTGGCCAGCAGGTCCAGAGCCTCGCGCGTGTCGTCCGGACCGCAGGAGTACGACGGCACCACGGAGATCTCCCGGAAATAGAGGTCGTGCAGCACCGCGGCCCAGGTCTCTCCGGGGGGCGCCATGGTGAACAGCATCAGCGTGCCCCCCGCCGCCACGGCCTCCGCCGCCTCGCGCACGACCTCGCTCTTTCCGGGGCACACGAAGACGAAGTCGAAGCCCCGTCCTCCCGTCAGGCTGCGCGCGCCCTGCGCCAGGCCCTCGCGATCGACGCGGATGCCGTCCTCGGCCCCGCTCTTCAAGGCAAGCGCCAGGCGCGAGGTCACGCGGTCGGCGCCCACCGCCCGCGCGGCTCCCCGCGCCCGGGCGAGCCGGATCGCGAGCTGCCCCGCGGGTCCCAACCCGACGCACAGGATCGACTGTCCCGGCGCGAACCGCGCGCGTCGAAACGCCTTGACCACGGTGGCCAGCGGCTCCGTGAAGGCCGCCTCCTCGTCGGTGAGCTGATCGGGGATGCGCTGCGTATCGCGAGCCAGGTTGCCGGCAGGGATGCGAACGAGCTCGGCCATGCCGCCGGGATCCAATCGCGAGGCGCGCCATTGCGCGCAGTGCACGTAGCGCCCCGCGGCGCACTCCGGGCAGGCCAGGCAGGGAGCGTGGTGGTGCGGAACGACGCGGTCGGCGGGCGCAAACGCGTGGACGCCCTCGCCCACGGCCACCAGCTCGCCCGCGACCTCGTGGCCCAGGATCGACCCGGCCTTGCCGCGGACGTACCAATCCAATAGATCGGACCCGCAGATTCCGGAGATCCGCGTCCGCATGAGCGCTTCGCCGGGACCGATCTCGGGCTCCGGAGTCTGGACGACGGCGACATTCCCCGCGGCATCGACCCGGACGGCTTTCATGTCAGCGATTATCGACCAGGCCCGGGGACGCCCTGCGATAGTCTTTTGCCGCCGCGATGACCGAAGCGAAGATCGAGAACATCAGCGACACCGCCCGCTGGGTCGCGCTCTACCGGGCGATCGAGACCGAGCGGCCGGATGCGCACTTCCGCGACCCCTTCGCGCGCCGGCTGGCCGGCGAGCGCGGCGCAGCGATCGCCAAGGGAATGCCCCGGTTCCGCTCCGGTCTCTGGCCGATGGTCGTGCGGACGTGCCTCTTCGACGAGCTCATTGCGCGCGCCGTCCAGAAGGAAGGCATCGACACCATCTTGAACCTGGCCGCGGGCCTGGATGCGCGGCCCTACCGCATGCCGCTGCCGGCCGCGACACGGTGGATCGACGTCGATCTGCCGGAAATCCTGTCCTACAAGCAGGGCATGCTCGCGGCCGAACGGAGCCTCTGCGACTACGAGCCCAAGGCGATCGATCTCCGGGACGCCGCGGCGCGCCGCGCCCTCTTTGAAGGCGTGGGACGGGGGTCTCGCAAGACGCTCGTGCTGTCGGAAGGGCTGCTCGTCTATCTGACCCATGAGGAAGTTGCGTCGCTGGCCGAAGACCTCCATGCGCAGCCCAGCTTCCACTGGTGGGTGATCGACCTCGCCTCGCCGCAGCTGCTCTTGATGCTGCGCAAGCGATGGGGCAAGCCGCTGGACGCCGCTGGCGCCCTGCTGCAGTTCGCGCCGGCGGAAGGAACCGAGTTCTTCCGCCGCCACGGCTGGAAGGAAGTCGAGTTCCTTTCCACGTGGGACGAGTCCAAGCGTCTGCGGCGTCAGATGCCGATGGCCTGGCTGTGGCGGCTGCTCGCGCGATTCGCTCCGGCCGAACGCCGCGAGGGCATGCGAAGATTCAGCGGGATCGTGCTGCTGGAGAGGCTCTAGCGCCCGAGCGCGATCTCGCGCACGCCCGCCACCAGCCGTTCGATCTCGTCCCCGGTCGTGTAGCACGCGCACCCCGCGCGCACGACGCCGTCCGACGCGTGGCCGAGTCGCTGCACGACGGTCCACGCATAGAAGTCGCCGCTGGACACGAACACCGCGCGGCGCGCGAGCCCTTCCGCGACCTCGTCGGCCGTGCGGCCCGCGACGACGAAAGAAACCGTGGGCGTGCGGGGCGATCCGGGCGCCGGCCCGTACCGGGTTACGCCCGCGATCTCGCCCAGGCCCGTCCAGAGCCGGGCGAACAGCTCTTCGCCGCGCGCGTGCAGCGCCGCGAACAGCCGGGCCAGCTCGCCGCGCAACGGCGCTTCGGGCGCGCCGGACAGGGAGGCCAGGAAGCTCACGGCCGCCGCGGCGCCCAGGATGCCTTCGTGGGAAAGCGTGCCCGTCTCCAAGCGCTCGGGCGCGTCATCCGGCGCGGGCACCAGCTTGGGGACCTCCACGGCCTCCAGCAGGTCGCGCCGGCCCCACAGCACTCCCAGATGCGGCCCGTAGAACTTGTAGGGCGAACAAGCCAGAAAATCGCAACCGATGCTGGCGACGTCGACCAAGACGTGCGGCGCGTAGTGGACCGCGTCCACGAACGCCAGCGCGCCGGCCGCGTGCGCCAGCTCGGAGGCGCGGCGGACGTCGTTGATCGTGCCCAGCGCGTTGGAGGCGGCCCCGATCGCGACCAGACGCGTCCGCTGCGAGATGGCGCGCTCCAAATCCTCCCAGTCCAGCGTTCCCGTCTCCGGCCGCATCGCCACGCTGCGCACGGTCAACCCCCGGTCCCGCTCGAGCGCGCGCCAGGGATCGATGTTGGCATGGTGATCCAGCTCCGTGACCACGATCTCGTCGCCCGGACCCCATTGCCGGCCCAGCGCGCGGGACAGGTGATACGTGAGGGTGGTCATGTTCTGTCCGAAGACGATCTCGGACGGCAGCGCGCGGAGAAATTCGGCCAGCACCTGGCGCGCCTGCTCGATCGCCGCGTCGGTCTCCATCGAAGAGGGGTACCGCCAATGCGTGTTGGCGTTGTGCGCGTACAGATACTCCGCCATCGCTTCCACGACGGCGCGCGGCACCTGCGTGCCCCCCGGTCCGTCGAAGTACGCCACGGGCTGCCCGCCTTCGCGCCGCTCCAGCGCCGGAAAGTGGGCGCGGATCGATGCGACGTCGGCGACGGCGGTGTCGGCGGGGGTGGATGCGAGCGAGCGCGTTTCCATGCGGGACTCGAAGAGTATCGCAGCTCAACCATTCGACTTGAACCCTTCTGTCTTCTGCAATAGCGTCCCAGAACATGGCGACGGCCGTCCCGACACGCCCGCGTTTTCGAGAATCCGACGCGGAGCGCCTCGCCCGGGATCTCTACGGGCTGGCCGGATCGGCCCGGCCGCTGCCCGGGGAGCGGGACCAGAATTTCCATCTCGCGACGGAACGCGGAGCCTTCGTCCTGAAGATCTCGGGAGAGGCCGAGCGGGAGCCCGTCCTGGATCTTCAGAATGCCGCGCTGGCCTGGCTGGCGGCGAAAGCGCCGTCGCTGCCCGTCCCTCGGGTCCTCGCCGCCTCCAACGGCCGCGCAGTGACCAGCACCGAGTCGCCCGAGGGGGGACGGCGACTCGTCCGGGTTCTCTCGTACCTGCCGGGGACGATCCTGGCGGAGGCGAACCCTCAGACGCCGCCCCTCCTGGAAGCGGTCGGAGGTTTCCTGGGCGCGCTGGATACCGCGCTCGAAGGCTTCGCACATCCGGCGGCGGTCGATTCCGACCTGGTCTGGAATCCCGCGCGCGCCTTGGACGTGATCGCGCAGCACGCGGGGGCGGTCCGGGATCCGGGGCGCCGCGGTCTTCTGGATCACTTCGTCGGTGCCTATGAGGCGACGATCCCGCGGCTGCGTCCGTCGCTGACGACCGGCGTGATCCACAACGACGCCAACGACTACAACATCTTGGTCGGCCCTCCCACCGCCGGCGAGCGGACCGTGACGGGACTGGTCGACTTCGGCGACATGCTGGAAGGCTGGACGGCGTGCGAGCCGGCCGTCGCCATCGCCTACGCGATGTTCGGCAAGGCCGACCCGCTGGCCGCCGCGGCGCAAGTCGTCGCCGGCTATCACCGCGCTCGTCCCTTGACCGAGCCGGAGGTCGAGGCGCTGTGGCTGCTGGCCGCCATTCGCCTCTGCACCAGCGTGTGTCTCTCGGCGCACCGCAAGTCCACCCAGCCGGAGAACGCGTACCTCATGATCAGCGAAGGGCCTGCGTGGCAGACCCTCGAGGCGATGCGCGCGATCCACGCGCGCCTGGCGCACTACACGCTACGGGCGGCCTGCGGCATGCCGCCGTGTCCTCAGACCCCGGCCGTCGCGGACTGGCTGCGGGCTCGCGGTGCGGAGATCGGCCCGGTCGTCGTGGCGGATCTGGAGCGCGCCGTGGTCTTCGACATGTCCGTTTCCAGCGCGGAAATCCAGACACCCGAGCAGACGACCGACGTCGGCGCGATGACCCGCCAGATCTTCGACTCCATGCGAGAGGCGGCAGCCCCCGTCGCCATCGGGCGCTACGACGAGGCTCGCCTCTGCTACGCGAGCGACGCGTTCGCAAGCTGCCTCGGCGAACACCCCGAGCGCCGGACCGTCCATCTCGCGCTCGATCTGTTCCAGGAGGTCGGCGCCCCGGTGCTCGCTCCCCTGCCGGGGATCGTCCATAGCCTGCGTGACAACGCGGCGCGTCTGGACTACGGCCCGACGGTCATTCTCGCGCACTCGCCCGAGGGAGCGCCGGCGTTCTATACGCTCTACGGGCATCTCGGCGCGGAATCGCTGGAGCAGCTCGCGGTGGGCTCTCCGGTCGCGCGGGGACAGCGGCTCGGCGCGATCGGAGCGCCGCCCCGCAACGGCGACTGGCCTCCCCACGTCCACTTTCAGATCATCACGGACATGCTGGACCGCGACGGCGAGTTCCCGGGCGTGGCCGCGGCGAGCCGGCGAGCGGTGTGGAAGTCGCTGTCGCCCGATCCCAACCTCATCCTGAAAATCCCGGCCGAGCGGCTGGGCGGCGCTGCCGCCCCCGATTCCGACGCGCTTCGGGAAGAGCGGCGGCGCAGACTGGGCCCCTCGCTGTCGCTCGCGTATCGGAGCCCGCTGCAGATCGTGCGCGGCGCGGGCGCCTCCCTCTACGACGCGGCGGGCCGAGCCTACCTCGACATGGTCAACAACGTGGCGCACGTGGGCCATTGCCACCCGCGCGTGGTCCGCGCGGGCGCACGGCAGATGGCCGTCCTGAACACGAACACGCGCTACCTCCACGACGCGATCGTCGAGTATGCATCGCGGCTGACGGCGACCCTGCCCGAGCCCCTGTCGGTGTGCTTCTTCGTCTGCTCCGGAAGCGAAGCCAACGAGCTCGCGCTGCGGATGGCGCGGGCGCACACGCGCGGGACCGACGTCATCGCCGTCGAGGGCGCGTACCACGGCAACACCCAGGGTCTCGTGGATGTGAGCTCCTACAAGTTCGACGGTCCCGGCGGGCAGGGCGCGCCGCCCTGGGTCCAAACGGTGCCGATGCCCGACGACTACCGCGGCCTCTACCGGCGCGATGACCCCGCGCGCGGGGAGAAATTCGCGAGCCACGTGCGCGACGCGGCCGCGAAGGTTCGCGAGCACCGCGGGAGCCCGGCCGCGTTTCTCTGCGAGAGTCTCCTCTCCTGCGGCGGGCAGATCGAGCTGCCCCCCGGCTACCTCGCGGCGGCGTACCGGCACGCCCGCGCGGCCGGCGCGGTCTGCATCGCCGACGAGGTCCAGGTGGGCTTTGCGCGAGTGGGCTCGCACTTCTGGGGGTTCCAGACGCAGGGCGTGGTCCCCGACATCGTCACGATGGGCAAGCCCATCGGCAATGGGCACCCCCTCGCCGCGGTCGTGACCACGCCCGAGATCGCGGCATCCTTCGCGAACGGGATGGAGTATTTCAACACCTTCGGCGGAAACCCCGTCTCCTGCCGGATCGGTCTGGCCGTGCTCGACGTGATCCGCGACGAACGCCTGCAGGAGCGGGCGTTGACTGTCGGGCAGCGATTGGCGGTCGGCCTCGCGCGGCTGGCAGAGCGGCACGAGATCGTGGGCGACGTCCGCGGTCTGGGCCTCTTCCTGGGAATCGAGCTGTCTCTGGATCGGGAAACGCGCCAACCCGCGCCGGCGCAGGCGGCCTACGTCGTCGAGCGCATGAAGGACCACGGGATTCTGGTCTCGACGGACGGCCCGGACCACAACGTGATCAAGATGAAACCGCCGCTGTGCGTGGCCGAGTTGGAGGCGGACCGCGTCGTCGCGGCCTATGATCGGGTGCTCTCCGAAGACTTCGTGAGGTGGCGATGACAAGACTCTGGCTCACCCTGCTCGGCATCGGGCTCGGCGCGGCGCCCGGACTTTGCGCGGGGCCTTCCTACAAAACCCAGAACGTCGTCGTCATCGTGACCGACGGCCTGCGATGGCAGGAGGTCTTCCGCGGCGCCGAGACGACGCTGGTCAGCGAGAAGCCCGGAGGGGTCGAGGACGTGGCGGCGACCAAGCGCGACTTCTGGCGCGAGACCGAGGCGGAGAAGCGGCGGGTGCTCCTGCCCTTTCTCTGGACCGTGGTCGCGAAGGAGGGCCAGATCTACGGAAACCGCGACGCGGCCTCCGCCTCGCAGGTCACCAACGGCTACAAGTTCTCCTATCCCGGCTACAACGAGATCATCACCGGTGCGCCGGATCCCCGCATCGACAAGAACGAGTTCGGCAAGAATCCGAACGTCTCGGTCTTCGAATGGATGGACGCATCCCCCGAGCTCCACGGCCGGGTCGGGGTGGTCGCGGGCTGGGACGTCTTCGCGGATATCTTCAATCGGGACCGGAGCCACCTCGACATGCGCGTGGGGTGGGAGACGCCGTATCCCGGAACCGCAGATCCCCGGCAGGAGCTCGTCAACAAGCTCTACCGCACGATCACGCACGAATTCACCGAAATGCCCTGGGACGGACTGATGCAGGAGACGCTGCTGGGCTACATCGCGGCGAAGACGCCGCGCCTGCTTTTCGTGGGCTACGGCGAGACCGACGAATGGGCGCACAACGGCCGGTACGACCTGGTCCTGCAGTCGGCCCACAACGTCGACGGCTTCATCCGCGAGCTCTGGACGACCATGCAGGCGATGCCCGAGTACAAGGACAAGACGACGTTCCTGATCACGACCGACCATGGGCGCGGAGACGGGCCCGAGAACTGGAAGCACCACGACTGGAACGTCGAGGGCGCGGAGAACATGTGGATCGCGGTCATCGGGCCGGACACGCCCCCTCTGGGCGAACGCAAGAACGCGGCGCGCGTGACACAGAGCCAGATCGCGGCGACCGCGTCGGCGCTCCTGGGCAAGGATTGGCGAAAGGAAAACCCGCAGGCGGCGGCGCCGCTGGCGGAAGCCATGGCGGGGCAAAGGCCCGCGGACCGAAAGTAGGGCGCGCCGGCCGGTCTACAGAGACACGACCGCGGGACCCGGCCGCGTCGTGAAGAATCGGGACCGCTGGGTCGGATTGGGAAACTGCGCGGCGTAGCCCTCGGCCCACCGCTTCCGGAACGACTCGGACTCCTCGGTCTGGACCAGCGCCCAGACGCTGCCTCCGAACCCTCCGCCAAACGCCGACGCGGCGGCGGCGCCCAGCTGGCGGGCCGAGCGCGCGAGGGCCGTGGTCTCGGGGATCTGATTCTCCAGGCACCGCTCCGCCAATTCCTGCGAGCGGTCCACGAGCCGGCCGGTCCCCACGATGTCCTGCCGCGCCAGCAGATCGCCCACCGCCGGGATGATCTCCAGCGTCTCCTCCAGGAACTGGTCGAAGCGGCCGAGGAGAAACTCGGATGAGAAGTCGGGCACCCTTCGGACCTTGAGCAGGTTGCGAATGCGCTCGCTCGCCCCCTCGACACTCGCCGCCGCGGCCCGCAGGCTCGCATCCGACCTCCGCGTCGAGGAGTTCCACAGGTCCAGAATCGCCGCGGCGGCCCGAGGCAGCCGGTTGAAACGCTCGCGGGCGTCGCCGGTCTTGTCCGCCGGAATTCCGCTCGCGGCGATGACGAAGCTCCAGTCCTTCTCCAGGGCCAGCGCGCGCTCCCGCCGCAGGGGATCGAACGAATATTGAGCGATCTCTCCGGGCCGGCTGCACAGGATCGCGACGTGGTCCTCGCTGCCGCCGAAGGTGCCCACGCCTCGGTTGCCCTCGAGCGATCCGAAGCTTTTTCCGTTCTCGACGCCGCCGAGGTAGCCGCCCAGATCCTCGGGTCGCCGGATGTTGGAGACATAGGCGGGATGCCGTTCGAGAGCGTTGGCCGCCGCGAGGGCAGTGAACAGGGACACGACCAGGGCGCTGGAGCTCGAGAGCCCGGAGGCTCGCGGCAGATCGCTGGCTAGCGCGATGTCGGCGCCGCGGAGGTCTCCCGGAAAATTCCGCGCGATCCGGCCGGCGACCGTCTGCGCGTAGACGGACCAGCCGCGCGCCGTGGGCGCCAGATCCACGTCCAGAGGCACCTCGGTGATCAGCCCGCGGCCGATGTCCACGATGCGCACGATCTGGTCGGCGCGCGGCGCGGCCGTGACACAGAAACCCCTCCCGGCCGCGCAGAGAAGGCTGCGGCCGCCGGCATAGTCGGTGTGCTTGCCGAGGACTTCGATCCGGCCGGGGACGAACCACCGTTGCGCGGGCTCGGCCGAGGCTTCCGGCAACGCGCCCAGCGCGGCATCGACCTGGGCGAAGAGCTCGCCCTTGCGGCGCGCCTCCGACTCGCTCAGACCCTCCCGGATCAGCCGCTGCTCGACCGCGTTCAGAGCCGGACCTCGACGCCCCGCAGTCCCCCCGCGACGGCCGCAATGTCTCCGCGCGTCGAGAGATCCAGGACGGCCCCTTCACACGGGACGGCGCGGAACCTCTGTTGGAGCCGCCGCACGGCCCACTGAACCGCCTGCGGCAGCTCGAGCTCGCCGCGGGAGGAGATCGGGACGCGGCGGCAAGCCTCGAAGATGGCCGGCGAAAAGCGCCAGAGGTTCATGCTCACGAGCACCCGCTCGCCGAGGGAGGCCACGGCCGCCGCATCGGGCTTCTCCTCGATCTGCTCCAGAAAGCCCTCCGGATCGATCCGCAGCACCGCGTAGCGATTCACCCGATGTCGGGTGATGTGGCCATGGCGCACGAGCTCTTCCCGATCGAAGACCGGCAACCCGGGCCCGTCCAGCTCCTGGAGCGCCCGGTACGCGGCGATCGGATAGTAGTTGTCGGAGTTCAGCGACAGAAAATCCGAATCGCCGACGAAGCCTTCCGCGGCCAGCACGGCGTCCGCGGTGCCTCGCGGCTCCGGCTGGACGGCGAAGCAGAGCCGCATCCGCTCCGGAGGGCTCGCGGCGTAGTGCTCGCGGATGGACCGGTCGCCGGGGGCGACCACGATGCAGACCTCTCCCACGCGGGCGTCCGCGAGGCCCGACAGCACGTAGTCCAGAAAGGGTCGGCCAAACGGAATCATGGCCTTGATCCCGGCATCCGCCACGGCTGACTGCTCCGGCTCCAGCGCCGCTTGCGCGCCCACCTTCCGCATCCGGGTTCCCAGACCCGCGGCCAGGATCACCGCTTTCTCGACCGGGCGCGTCGTCGCAACTATCCGGTCCATCCGTTACGACTTGGCCTTCCACGCGTCTACCGCGGGCGGCAGGGTCTGGATGCGGCTGCGGAAGATCGCGACCCGCCCGATGTCGGAATCCGAGAGCTCGCCGTTCCAGGCGCCCATGCCCGAGTAAGGGATCCCGTTCTTGACCACGAGGTACATCTCCGGCGCTGTCAGCGCCGGCGGCTGATTGGCCAGCTGCGGAACCCGAGGATAGAAGCCGGTCGTGCCCCTGTGGCTGGGACGGCCGCGGTCTCCATGGCAACCCTCACAATCGTTGCGGTAGAGCTTCATGCCCGTCAGGATGGCCGCGTCGTCGCGGGCTCTGGAGGTGCGCGGATTCCCTGTCCAGAGCGGCGCGGAGCCGTGGGAGTGCGTCTCGGGCTGCTGCCCGTCTGCGCGATTTCCGCCCCTCCATCCTGGGAGCGCCGGTTTGCGTCGCACGCGATCCCCCACCACGAAGCCGGCCACCAACTTTTTCATCTCCGAGACTGCGGGTCCGGACCGTTGCGCTCCAGGGCCTTCCGATCCCAGCCCCCCAGCTCCGCCGCCGCTTCGTACGTCGACTGGAGAAACTCGAGCAGAACGTCCTCGGGGGACGCGGCGGACCGAACCGCCTCGTAGGGCAGGATGAACTCGTGCAGATCGGGGCTGTAGAACGCGGCCGCCGGCTTGACCCGAGCCTCCGCGAAGCCGGGCGGCTCCGGATACGCATACGAATAAAACGCGGGATTGGTCACCGCGCCTCCCCCCGCCCAGACTCCGCAGCTGCTGACCTGCTGGGAGTAGGCCTCCCGCGTTACCGCGTCGGGAAGATGCGGAATGCCGCCCGGATGCTCCGGAGCGGGCCGGCCCGAGAAACGCGTCACCGCCAGGTCGGGCGCCCCCCAAAAGACGTGGACCGGGCTGCACTTTCCGATGAAGCGCGCGCGAAATCGCTTGAAGACCCGGTCCGATTGGGCGAGGACGCGCCAGAACCGGTTCGCAAAGATTGGGTCGTAGGACGCGTGTTGCTCGTCCAGGTCGAACCGAATCGGGTCCTGGACCTCGTTGGGCATCGGGTTGATCTTGACGTGGAGGTCCAGCTTGGCCAGCGCGTTCCAGAGCTCCCGGTAAAACGCGACGACGGGCTGGGGCCGAAGTGCCAGAGCCCCCGCGCCTCCATCGCTGGACTGAATTCGCAGCTGGTGGTCGATGAAGTCGAAATCCATCTGGAAGCTCCTCGCTCCGTACGGGATGGGCGAGGTGGTCAAGCCGCGCGCCGTGACGTAGAGCGTCACGCTCCACCCGTGGTTGACCCACGGGCTGTACGCCAGCCGGATCTTGCCCACGATCTGCAGCCACAAGTGCAGCGTCGCGTAAGTGTCGCTCCAGGCCTCCAGGGGCAGGCTGGGCCAGGGATCAGGCGGCATTCCACTCCTGCAGCGCAGCCGCGGCCACCTGCCGGAATCGTTTGGCTTG
>JBDTXY010000012.1:0-18398 GCA_040005945.1 Acidobacteriota bacterium | reverse complement strand
AATCCGCGCGCGAGATTCGGACCGTCTGGGCGACCTCCGAGACCAGGTGCATCTCGACGCGGCACGCGGCGGCGTTCCACACGGCGCGGTGTGAGAAGGCCGAGAGGTCGAAGTCGGCGAGAAGCTCCGTGTTGATCCGCGCGAGCACGTTCTTGTTGAACGCCGCGGTGACGCCCAGGGGATCGTCGTAGGCGAGCAGGAGCTCCTTCTCGGGCTTGACGAGGTCGGCGCCGAGAAGGAGCGCGTCGCCCGGCCGCAGCGTCCGGCGGATCTCGCGCAGGAACTCCTGCGCCGCCGGCGGGTCGAAGTTGCCGATGTTGGAGCCGAAGAAGACGACGAGCAGCGTGCCGTTGTCCGGACGGTCGCGCGCCGCGTGCCGCAAGCCTTCCTCATATGTCGCGCGATGGCCGACGACGGAGATGTGCTCGAAGCGGCCCAGTGTCCGCTCGGAGAGCTCCAACGCGTCGGGTGAGATGTCGATCAGGTGGACCAACACGCGGTGGCGCCGGCTGCGGAGCGCCTCGGCGAGCATCGCCACCTTCTCGCCGCTCCCCGAGCCTAGCTCGACGAGGGTGATTGGATCCACCAGCGGCTCGACCATGTCGGGCGCGAAGCGAGTCAGCAGGCGCCCCTCGGCGCGCGTGATGCGGTACCACGGCAGGTGGCAGATCGCCTCGAAGAGCGCGGAGCCCAGGCTGTTGTAGAGGTACTTCGACTGGAGCTGCTTGGGTGTGAGCGCCAGGTCGCGGCGGACGTCGCCGGCGAAGTCCCGGACGGCCTCGGAGAGGGGCGGCGGTTGGGCGCTGGCGGGAATGGCCATGGATCAGTCCGAGACCAGCCGGAATTTCGCGTATACATAAGGATAGTTTCCGCGAAACCAGTTGCGGAAGCTCCGGCGCACGAGCTCCTTGGCCGTCGCGGGAGAGGCGCCCTTCAGGACCCAGTGCTTGCCGTCGAAGAAATCGGTGGAATATTGCGGATACGTCGGCATGGGCGCAAAGCCCGGGAAGCCCGAAAAGACGGTCGAGGTCCATTCCCAGCCGTTTCCTACCAGGTCGTGGATCCCCCACGCGCTCTGGCCGCGCGCGAAGGAGCCCACCGGCACCGGATCCGCGTTCTGTAAATCGAAGTTCCCGCGCCAGGCATCGGGCGGCTCCTCGCCCCAGGGATGCGCGCGCTCGTGGCCGGAGGGAGTTCCGTAGGCCGCCCGATGGAACTCCGCCTCCGTGGGAAGCCTCCGCCCCTTCCATCGCGCATACGCGCTGGCCTCCTCATGCGTGACGTAGACGGGCCACGCCATCGGAAGGGGCACCAGGTCCCACTGTCCGCGCCAGAACCAGACGCCGCGGTGCATCTCCCAAAAGAGCGGATGCCGGGCGGGTGCGGGGCCAGCAGGCGCGCCCTCCGGCTCCCAGAGGTCGCGGCGCTGGTAGCCCCCCGCCTCCACGAACTCCAGGAAGTCCCGATTCGTGACGCTGTAGACGTCGATCGCGAACGCCGGGACGTCGACGGTGTGTTCCGGAAGCTCGTTGTCCCACCCGAACGGGACCGCCGCCGGATCGGCTCCCAGCGTCGCGATCCCGGCCGGAATGGAGGCCGACCGAGGCGACGGCGGCTCGACCCCAATCCTCGGGGGGGTGGTGCCGGCCGGACGCACCTTCTGATCGTAGGCCAGGCGATGCCAGATGTAGGCCAGCGTCTCCTGATGCATGGCCTCGTGCTCCAGGACCGTGTAGGCCGCGAGCCCGCGAGCCAACATCGGGTTCTCCTCGCGGTCGATGTCGCGGTTGGCGATGGCGTCGAGAATGGCGCGATCGGCCGCCGCGGCGTAGCTGCGAATCGCGATCCGCGAGGGCCACCCGCTCCCGCCGGAAGGGACCTGGCCCTGGTCCTCCGGATCGATCCCCCGCTCGAACAACACCTCGAGCTCCGCGTCGACTCCGGGTTGTCCGAGGCCGCGCTTCAAGAGCGTGTTCACCCCGAAGGCGGGAATGTGCCCCTCATAGAAGCAGATGGGATTTCGCAGAGGAATCGGCCGCGCCTCGTAGGATTCCGGGCGCACCGAGTCGAACAGCCCTTCGGAGCGTTCCCGATTGGACCGATACCAGCTCGCCAGCATCTGGCGGTCGAGTCCCACTGCCGTGGCCATCCCGCAAGATATATCTGCAAGGAAGATGCTAGATTGCCGGCCATGAAAGGCGCTCTCATCGCGACCGGCCTTCTGGCCGCGGTCCAGGCTTCGCGCCTGATTTTCGCCCCCGACGTCCCGGCGCGGCTGAAACGCCTCCCGCGTACACCCATCGACTACGACCATTCCCTCCTCGACGACCAAAACACGCAGGTGCTGCAGCGGTTGATCGAGGCCTCCCGCCCCATCGGCGAGGCGTTCCTGCGGCAGGTTTCCTCCGACAATCCCCTGCTGCGCGGTCAGCTCGAGGAGGGCGCGAAGGGCGGCGTCGCCGGGGCCGCCGACGCGCTGGAGCTCTTTCGAATCCACGCGGGGCCCTGGGATCGCCTGGACGGAAACGCTCCGTTCATCGGCGCGGACCGCAAGGCTCCGGGCGCCGCGTTCTACCCCGCCGACATGACCAAGTCGGAGCTCGAGACCTGGGTCGCCGCGCATCCCGCCGACAAGCCGGCGTTCGAAGGGCTTTTCACGGTCATCCGCCGGAGCTCGGACAATCTGGTCGCCGTGCCCTATTCGGAGGAGTACGCGCCCCTGCTCCGCAACGCCTCTCAAAAGCTCCGGCAAGCGGGGGCCCTGAGCGCGAATGCGTCCCTGCGGAGCTTTCTCGAAAAACGGGCGGACGCGCTGCTCTCCGACGACTACTACGACTCGGACCTGGCCTGGATGGATCTGGACTCCGACATCGAGGTCGTGATCGGCCCCTACGAGGTCTACGAGGACCAGCTGTTCAACTACAAGGCCGCCTTCACCTCCTTCGTCACCGTGCGCGACAAGGCCGAAAGCGAGAGACTCGCGGGCTACACCCGGCACCTTCCCGACATGGAGCGCGGCCTGCCGATCCCCGACGCGCACAAGAACTTCCAGCGCAAGTTCGAGTCGCCCATCCGCGTCGTCCAGGTGGCCTTCACGGCGGGCGACACGCGCGCGGGCGTCCAGACGGCCGCATTCAACCTTCCCAACGACGAACGCGTCCGCCAGGCCAAGGGCTCCAAGAAGGTCCTGCTGAAAAACGTGATCGAGGCGAAGTTTCGCGTCGCGGGCAAGCCGATCGCCGAACGCGTTCTGGATCCCTCCCAGCTGCCCGCGGTCTCCTTCGACGCGTTCTTCAATCACACGCTCTTCCACGAGCTGGCGCACGGGCTGGGGCCCGGCGTGATCGTGGGGCCGGACGGGCAGAAGGTGGAGGCCCGCCTGCTGCTCAAGGAGCTCTACTCCACGATCGAAGAATGCAAGGCCGACGTCATCGGCATGTGGATCCTCCTGCAGGCCATCGACAACAAGTGGTTGACGGCGTTCGACGACAAGACCCTGGCCGCGACCGTCTCGGCGCTCTTGTTTCGGTCGATTCGATTCGGCGTCGACGAAGCGCACGGCGGCGGCAACGCCGTTCAGTGGAACTGGTTTCGCGAGAACCACGCGGTCGTGCCGCGCGGCAAGGAGCGCTTTCGCGTGGACACCCCGAAGTTCCGTCAGGCGGTCCGATCCCTGGGCAACGAGCTGCTGATGATCGAGGCCACCGGCGATTACGCGCGGGCCTCCCGGCTGCTCAAGAAATATGCCCGATCGAATCCGGAAATGGAGCGCATCAACGCGAGGTTGAAAGACATCCCGGTCGACATCGCCCCGGTGTACGTGGCGGCCGGAGAAAAATGAGGGAATCATGACCAACGTGGAGGGGAAGATGGAAAACGGAAACGGCACGCTCGTGGAGATCGCGAGCACGCAGCGGCGTAAGGCCGCGCCGCGCAAGGCGTCCACCGGGGCGCGTAAGGACGCCGCCCGGCGCAAGCCGGCCGCGAAGCGGAAGAAGGCGACGCGGAGAACGTCGTTCGAGAAAGTGATCGAGAGCATCACGGGAAGCGTCGCGGTCGCGCGCGCGGCGATCGCGGAAGCGTCCGGGCAGGGGGCCATCGCCGTGCGCCGCACGCTGGGCGACGCATCCGTGTCTTCACGCCGGACGATCACGCGGCTGGCTAAGGAATGGAACGGGATGGATCCCAAGAAGAAGGCGCGCGTACTCGCCGCGCTCCTCGGGGCCGCCGCGGCGGTGTCGGCGCCCCTGGTGCGGAGACGCTTCAAAAAGTAGTGCGCTTCGTCACTCGCGCCGGCGCGTTCACCGTCGCCCTCGCCCTGCTCATCGCCGGATTTCCGGGCGAGAGCAGCGCCCGGGCCCCCGGAACCGAGATCCCTCCCCCCGTAACCGGAGGGATCACGGCTCTGGATCCGCTGCTGCAGAAGCTGACCAACAATCGGCGGTTGCTGATCATCGGCGCGCACCCCGACGACGAGAACTCGGCGCTGTTGGCGGTCGTGTCCCGGCAGATGGGCGGCGAGGCGGCCTATCTGTCGCTGACCCGAGGCGAAGGCGGCCAGAACTTGATCGGCGACGAGCTGGGCGTGGGGCTGGGGCTGGTCCGTTCGCAGGAGCTCATGGCCGCCCGGCGGTTGGACGGCGCGCGGCAGTTTTTCACGCGGGCCTACGATTTCGGTTTCACGCGCTCGCTGGAAGAGACGCTGCGCTTCTGGCCCAAGGACGCTCTGCTCGCCGACGCGGTCCGGGTCGTCCGCCGTTTCCGACCACAGGTCGTCTTCAGCACCTTCACGGGAACCGAACAAGACGGCCACGGCCAACATCAGGCATCCGCGATCGTCGCCCGGGAGGCGTTTCGCGCGGCCGGAGATCCGGCGGCATTTCCCGAAATCGCCCGCGAGGGCCTTCCGCCGTGGGCGCCGAAGACCCTCCTGCGTTCCAACTGGTTCGACCAGGAAGGCTCGTTCTCCATCGCGACCGGCGACGTCGAACCGCTCGCGGGCAAGTCCTATCAGCAGATCGCCGTGGCCTCGCGCAGCCTCCATCGGTCGCAAGGCACGGGCGCGCTCCAGCGGCCGGGCCCCAACGAGACCGGAGCGATCTGGGTCGCCGGGAGCGCCGGCGCCGGGGGCCGCGAGCTCTTTGCGGGCGTCGACACGCGCCTGCGCTCGATCGCCGACGAGATCCCCGACGCGACGCGGCGCGCCCAGATCCAGAAGCTGCTCGACGGAGTCGAGTCCGGCGCGCAGGAGATCCGCCATCGCTCGAGCCCCGCGTCGATCCGCGAGGCGGCGGCTCCGCTAGCCGGGATCCTGCGAGACCTGCGTTCCGCCCGGGCTCTCCTGACGCCTCGCGACGCCCCCGCGCAGGTCTTTCTGGACGAGAAGATCGCGGCGGCCGAGCAGGCGCTGGCCGTGGCGGCCGAGGTCACGCTGGACGCGCTCGCGGAGATGGAGACGGCCACCGACGGCGACAAGGTTCCGATCACGGCGAGCGTCTGGAACGCGGGGGGGCAACCCGTCGAAGTCGAGTCCGTCTCGCTCGAAAGCGCGGACGGCTGGAAGGTCCCGGCTTCGTTGCCCGGCCGCGCCGTGGCCGCGGGGAAGCTCGAGGATTGGAAGCTGGAGGCGGAAGTCCCCGCCGGATCGCCGCCCACGATCCCCTACTTTCTGCGCCGGCCGCTCCAGCAATACCTCTACGATTGGACCGACGTGCCGCTCGCCGTGCAAGGCGAGCCCTTCGCCGGCCCGCCCGTGACCGCCGTGGCGGCCGTCCGGATCGCGGGGGCCAGCGTCCGGCTGACCCGAGAAGTGACGCTCCGGATTCGCGATGAAGTCGCAGGCGAGATCCGTCATCCGCTGCGCGCGGTGCCGATCGTCGACGTCGCCGTCGAACCCAGCGCGATCGTCTGGCCGCTGGAACGGCGGCTGCCGCGCCCGATCGCGGTCACGGTCACATCCCATGGCCGCGGGCCCTTGACGGGCACGGTGGAGGTCGAGATGCCTGCGCGTTGGCCCGCCATCGCACCGGCGCCGTTCTCCCTGGCGAAGAAGGGGGACCGCGCGGTCGTCGAGGTGCCGCTGTTGCCGCCGGAATCCCTCGCGCCCGGCCGATTCGAGATCCGGGTGGCGGCCGTCCTGACCGGAGGCGCCCGCTTCACGGCGACGATCCCGATGATCGACTACGAGCACATCCGGCCGACCCCTTTTCCGAAGCCGGCGGCGGTCGCGTTCTCGGCGGTGGACCTGAAATTGCCCAAGCTCGCCTCCGTGGGTTACATCCGGGGAGCCGCCGATCGCGTGCCGGAGGCGTTGATGGGCGTCGGCGTGCCCGTCCACCTGCTCACCGACGACGAGCTCGAGCGCGGCGACCTGTCGCGCCACGACGCGATCCTGATCGGCAGCCGCGCGTACGAGACGAGCCTCGCGCTCCCGCGCGCCAACGCGCGCCTGCTCGATTACGTCCGTGCGGGCGGCCTGCTGATCGTCCAATACCAGCAATACGCCTTCGTCCAGGGCGCATATGCCCCGTTCCCGTTCGACATCGCGCGGCCCCACGACCGCGTCACCGACGAGACCGCGAAGGTCGCGATCCTGGATGCGGGCAGCCCCCTCTGGAGCACGCCCAATCGCATCGGGCCCGACGACTGGAACGGCTGGGTGCAGGAGCGCGGGCTCTACTTCGCGCACACCTGGGCGCCGGAGTTCACGCCGATGCTCGCGATGGCCGACCCGGGCGCGGCGGAGCAGAAGGGCTCGCTGCTGTGGGCCCGGCTGGGCAAGGGTCGGTACGTCTACACCGGCCTGGCGTTCTTTCGCCAGCTGCCTGCGGGTGTCCCGGGAGCCTACCGCCTGCTTGCGAATCTGCTCGCCTGGAAATGACGAATCCGAAAGGAGAATGCGCCATGAAGAGGCTCTTGATCGCCATCGCCTGCCTGCTCCCCGCGGCGGCCGCGCTCGCCCAGTTCGAAGGAGTCGCGGAGTTCCAGTCCACGATCAAGAGGGACGGGGGAGACACGGTCATGGGCACGAGCAAGATGTTCTTCACCAAGACCGCCTACCGCGTGGAATCGGAGATGAATTTCTCCGCGATGACCACGGCTCGCAAGACCGCCCGGGCGATGCCGCCGCTGTCCTACAAGATGACGATGGTCAGCAAGACGTCCAACCCGGATCAGCTGTACCTGGTCGACGACAAGACCCAGACCTACTCGATCATGGACTTGAAGAAGATGCGCGAGTGGGCGGCCGACATGAAGGCGAAGGATCGCGCGGAGAGCTACAAGGTTGAAAAGCAGGGCACCGACACCGTCGCCGGCCTGCCCTGCCAGAAGGCTCTGCTGACCTCCTCGAAGGGCACCCAGATCGAGGTCTGCATGTCCAAGGACATCGCCGCCTCCAGTCAGTGGATCGCGGCCATGAACCGCAGACAACACGACGCCCTCTCCTGGATGACGACGCTCAAGGACAACGGGATCGCCGGGTTTCCGGTCCGCTGGTCGGTGTACAACCGGGAGTCCCGGACCGGAGTGATGACGACGGAGCTGACGCGGCTCGAGAAGAAGTCCCTGCCGGCATCGCTCTTCGAAATCCCGGCGGACTACAAGCAGCACGACTTGACCTCCGGAGGGATGGCGGAGACACTGGGGAAGATGAGCCCCGAGCAGCGCAGGAGGTACGAGGAGGTGCTGAAACGGCGGGCGCAGACTCCTCGGCCCTAACGACACCCGCATCTCCCGGCAAATTGTCTTGCCGGGAGATCCCGAAGCGAAAGGAGTCCCTCAGATGAAGCGCATACTTTCCACCGCGGTCCTGGTGCTCTCGGCCGCCGCCGCCTCAGCCCAGTTCGAGGGCCAGGCCGACTTCAAGATCACGACGAACGCGGGCAAAGACCAGACGATGAACGGCACCGGGAAGATGTTCGTGACCCGCAGCGCCTATCGGAGCGAGTTCGAGATGCAAATGGCGGACACCGGGAGCCGCAACAGCGGCGCGGCGCCGGGTGCGATGAAGATGACGATGTTCGCGAAAGTCTCCGAGCCGGACAAGCTCTACATGCTCAACGACGCGAACAAGACCTACTCGATCTGGGACGCGTCGCAGTCTCGTGAGGACTCCAAGAAGGGCCCCAAGGAAACCTACACGGTCAAGAAACTCGGGAAAGACACGGTCGCCGGACTCTCGTGTCAGAACGCTCTGCTGACCTCGTCCAAGGGCGACGAGATCGAGGCCTGCGTCTCCTCCGAGCTGGCCGCCTCGAGCCAGTGGCTCAGCGCGATGAATCGCCGCGACGCGGGCTCCGGCTCGTGGATCGAGGCGCTCAAGGGGGCCGGGCTCGAAGGCTTCCCCGTGCGTTGGTCCACGCGCCGCAAGGGCAGCAAGGACACGCACATGGCCATGGAAGTGACGCGGGTGGAACGCCGCTCGCTGCCGGCGTCGCTCTTCCAGGTGCCGGCCGGATACAAGCAGACCGACGTGGCCATCGGCGGCCTGACCCCGGAACAGGAGAAGGCGATGGCCGACGCCAAGGCGCAGATGAACGAGGCGCTCAAGGACATGAGCCCCGAGCAGCGCCGGGAGTACGAAGAGATGATGAAGAGGTACGCGCAGCCGACTCCCAAGCCATAAGGCAACCGCGTGGCCAAGCGCCTCTCCGTGATCCTCGGCATCCTCGCCGCGCTGGCTCCGGCCGGGGCCTGCCGCCGGGACTCGCGCACGCCCCTGGTCATCTACTCGCCGCATGGGCGGGACCTCTTGACGCTGGTCGAGCAGGAGTTCGAGCGCGCGCATCCGGACGTGGACGTGCGCTGGCTGGACATGGGATCTCAGGAGGTCTACGACCGGCTGCGCTCCGAGAAGGCCAATCCCCAGGCCGACGTCTGGTACGGCGGGCCCGACACCATCTTCGCGCGGGGGGCTCGGGAGGGGCTGCTCCGCGCCCACCGGCCTTCCTGGGCGGAGGCCGTCGGACCGGACGCCCGCCATCCGGGCGACCTCTATTTCGGCCTGTACCGCACGCCCGCCATGCCGGTCTACAACTCGAAGGCGATCCCGCGGGAGCAGGCGCCGCGCGAATGGGACGACCTTCTGGATCCGAAGTGGAAAGGGAAGATCCTGATCCGCGATCCCCTGGCCTCGGGAACGATGCGCGCGGTCTGGGGATTCATCCTCTCGAAGTCCGTGCGCGAGACCGGCTCGCCCGAAGCGGGCTTCGCGTGGCTGCGCCGTCTGGACACCCAGACCAAGGAATACGTCTTCAATCCGATCCTGCTGTACGAGAAGATCGTGCGCGAGGAAGGCCTCATCACGATCTGGGATCTTCCCGACACGCTCCTGGAGCGCCAGCGCGGTTCCCCCCTCCAATACGTCTTCCCCAAGAGCGGCACGCCGGTCATCGACGACGCCGTGGGAGTGGTCGCCGGCACCCGCCATCCCCGGGAGGCCGAGCAGCTCGTCGAATTCCTGGGCAGCCGCGCGATGCAGATCCTGGCCGCCGCGAAGACGTTTCGCCTTCCGGCGCGCACGGATCTTGGCGATGATCTTCCGGCTTGGGCGCAGGAGGTCGCGCGCGAGATGGTGCCCGCCCCGATCGACTGGGATCTCGCCGAGCGCGAGGGCCCCGGCTGGATGTCGACCTGGGATCGGACCATTCGGGGCAAAGGGCGGGACGGGCAGAAGTAACCAGCTCCCTGTGAGATAACCTCCCACCAAAACATGGCCGAATTCCTCCGTCTCGACTCGCTGGAGAAGCGCTTCGGAACGGTTCCCGTCACGCGCGGCGTCTCGCTGTCGGTATCGCGGGGCGAGATCGTGGCGTTGCTGGGGCCCTCGGGCAGCGGCAAGACCACGATCCTGAGGCTGATCGCCGGGCTCGAGGTCCCGGACGGCGGAAAGATCCTGGTCGAGGGCGAGGACGTGACGGCGATGCCTCCCGAAGGGCGCCGCTTCGGGATGGTCTTCCAGCACTACGCCCTCTTTCCGCACATGACCGTGGCCGGCAACGTCGCGTTCGGCCTTCAGGCGCAGGGAATGCCTCGGGACGAGGTGAAGGCGCGCGTGGCCGAGATGTTGACGCTGGCGGGACTCCAGGGCTTCGAGCCCCGGCGCGTGACGGCGATCTCCGGCGGCCAACAGCAGCGCGTCGCGCTGGCGCGCGCTCTGGCGCCCAACCCGCGCGTGCTTCTCCTGGATGAGCCGCTGTCCAACCTGGACCCGTCGTTGCGCGAGAAGACGCGCCGGGAGCTCAAGCGCGCGATCCGGCGCGTCGGCATCACGACGATCTTCGTGACCCACGAGCAGGAGGAAGCGTTCGCCCTGGGCGATCGGGTGGCGGTGTTGAACGAGGGGGAGCTGGAGCAGGTCGGCACGCCCGAGGAGCTCTTCGAGAAGCCGGCCACGCGATTCGTGGCCACGTTCATCGGCCGCTCCACCGTCATCGCCGCGATCTGGGAGCGGGGGCGAGCCGCGCGGATCCCGCGAGGCCCTCTATGGCCGGCCATCGCGGGCCGCGGCGTCGCGGCGGGAATGAAGGTCGACCTCGTCGTCCGGCCGGAGGCGCTGAGCTTTTCGGCGCGCCCCGGCGAAGAGTCCCTGGAGGGCGTGGTCTCGGAGTACCGCTACGCCGGGCGCGTCGCCTATTTCATGGTGGCCACGCGCTCGGCCGGAGAGATCGAGGTGCTGGCGCCTCCGGGCGTCGCGCGCGAAGGCGACCGCGTCCAGATCGTGCCCTCCCCGACCGGCCCGCCCTTCCGGGTTTTCGAGAAGCCCGCATGAGCCGTCTCCGCCGCCTGGCCCCCCTCTTTCTGACCGTGGCGCTGTTCTGGATCATCGGCTATCCGCTCCTGTTGACGCTGGCCGAGGCGCTGGGCGCGCCGCAATGGACCATGGCGCACGTGGCCGAGTTCGCGGGCCGGCCCGCCGAGTGGCAGGCGTTGTGGGCGAGCCTCTGGATCGCCTTAGCGACCGTCATCCTCTCGGCGGCGATCGGCATTCCGCTGGCCTTCATTTTCGAGCGCTCCGAGTTTCCGGGCCGCCGCCTCCTGGGCGTCTTAGTGGCCCTGCCGGTCGCCTTGCCGCCGCTGATCGGGGTGCTGGCATTTCTCTTCCTGTACGGCGAGAGCGGTCTGGCCTCGCGCCAGATCCAGGCGCTCTTCCACCTGCGGGAGCCTCCCTGGCGTCTCACCGGCCCTTTCGCGATCCTGCTGGTGCACGCCTACTCGATGTACGTCTATTTCTACCTGTTCACGCGCGCGGGAATCGCGCGGCTGGACGGCGCGTACGGGGAAGCCGCGGCGAGCCTCGGCGCCAGCCGCTCGCGGACCCTCTTTCGCGTCACGCTCCCCCTGCTCACGCCGGCGCTGATCGGCGCGGCGCTGCTGACGTTCATGACCTCGCTCGCGTCCTTTTCCGCGCCCTATGTCTTCGGGGGCAGCTTCCGCGTGATGACGACGCAGATCGTGGCGTCGAAGTTGAACGGCGACACGTCCCTGGCGATGGTCGAGACGGTCACGCTCGCGGCAATGGGACTCCTGGGCCTGTTCCTGCTGCGCCTGGTCGAGCGCGGGCGCGACGTCGTGGGAACGGTGCGCGGCGTGGCGCCGGGCCGGCGCCGCCTGTCGCGCGCGAAGTGGCTCGCGGCGGCCGCCGGCTGGGCGGTCGCGATCCTGCTGCTGCTCCCCCACGCCACGCTGGTTCTGATCTCGCTGGTGCCCCGCAACACCTGGACGACGGAGGCGTTTCCTCCGGTCCTCCGCACGTCCAACTACGCCACGCTCTTCTCGCAGCCCGAACGGATGCGCCCGGTCGTCAACTCGCTGTGGATGGCCACGGCGGCGACCGCGGGCGCGCTGGTGCTCGGATTTGCGGCGGCGTATCTGGCGGTCCGCAAGCGCGGGCGATTCGGCGGAGTCCTGGAGACGCTGATCGCGCTGCCGTGGGCGCTGCCGGGAACGGTGTTCGCGGTGGCCCTCGCGGCGGCTTTCAGCGTCAACGCGCCCTGGGCCGGGCGCTTCGTCCTGGTCGGAACGATGGCGATCCTGCCGCTGGGATATCTGGTGCGCAGTCTGCCGCTGACCGGACGCGCCGCCTTCGCGGGCCTGCGGCAGATGGATCCGGCCTGGACCGAAGCGGCGGCGTCGCTGGGCGCGACTCCCGGGCGCCGTTTTCTCAAGATCGTGCTGCCGCACGTGCGGCCCGCGTTGGCCGCCGGCGCGAGCCTGGCCTTCCTCGCGGCGCTCGGGGATTTCGTCGTCTCGATCGTCCTCTACACCTACGACACGCGGCCCATCGCGATCGAGATTCTGTCCGAGCTGCGCATGCAGGAGGTCGGGGTCGCCGCGGCCTACGGCGTGCTCCTGACGGTGCTGTCCACGCTCGCGTTTCTGATCTGGGGTCGGGGCACGGACGCGCGGCAGGCGCCGGGCTGACGCCGGCGCGCTCTACGGGCGAATCAGAACGCGCGGGGTCCCCCGCGAACGGGATGGCAGCAGGAGCGGCTCGTACAGAAACGCGCCGGCCTGCGTCGCCGCCGGCGCGTCGGGGTTCGACACGATCACGTCCACGAGCGCCGGAGCCTGCGGCGGGGCCACCGCGATCAAGCTCGACGGGCTCTGAACCGATACGTCGGCCGCCAGCGATCCGAAGAAGACCTGCGTCGATCCGGTGAAGTTGGTTCCCGTGATCGTGACGCGCGTTCCTCCCCGCGTCAGCCCCGAGGAGGGCGTGACCGCGGCGATCGACGGCACCGGCGGCGCCGCCGCCACGAACCGGTAAAGCGTTCCGGACTGCGTGCCGGCGTACAGATCGCCCGCCGCGTCTTCGCCGAACGTCGTCAGGCTGGGAGCCTGGATGGGCAACGGCGCGGCCGTCCAGGCGTCGGCCTGCCGCGAAGCCGCCCAGATCTGACCCGTGCAGTAGTCCCCGTAGACGTAGCTCCCGTAGAGATCGGGGACCGAGAGCCCGCGGTACAGGTAACCGCCGGTCACCGAACAATTGTCGCCGTCATGCATGTAGTCCAGGATGGGCAGCGAGTAGGCGGCGTCGCCGCAGGGCGGGGGCGCGGGGTCGCAGCCGGATCCGTCCTCGGTCCCGCAAATGAACCCCTCCATCACTTTCCAGCCGTAGTTCTGGCCGCCGCCGTTGCCGAGCGGCTGGTAGTCGATCTCTTCGCGGGCGTTCTGACCCACGTCGCCGATGAAGAGGTCTCCGGTCAAGCGGTCGAAGGAAAAGCGCCAGGGGTTGCGCAGTCCCTTGGCCCAGGCCTCCGCCGGTCCGCCCATCGGCACGAAGGGATTGTCGGCGGGGATTCCGTAGAACGGCGGCGTCTGGACGTGCTGATCCACGTCGATCCGCAAGAGCTTTCCCAGGAGCGACTGATCGCTCTGCGCGTGGCAGGTGGGATCGTTGCCCGAGCCCCCGTCCCCCATCCCGATGTACAGGAATCCGTCGGGCCCGAACTGGAGCTGGCCGCCGTTGTGGTTGTCGAACGGTTGATCGATGACCAGCAGGATCACCGCGCTGTCGGGATCGGCGCGGTTGGGATCGGTCGAGGACACGCGATATCGCGCGATCGTGGTGTCGCCATTCAAATCCGTATAGTCCACGAAAAAGAGTCCGTTCGTGGAGTAGAGCGGGTGGAACGCCGTCGAGAGAAGGCCCTGTTCGCCGCAACACACGATCTTCGCGGACAGATCCAGAAACGGCGTCGGCAGTACGCCCGTGGCGTCCCGGATGAGAATCTGGCCGGTCTGGATCGTCAGGAACAGACGGCCGTCGCCGGCGGTCGTGATGGCGGTCATGTTGGTCAGGCCCGTCTCCAGGGTCTCGACCTTCACCGAGGGCGCCGCGAAAATCCGGGCCGGCCTGGGGGATTCCGGGAGTGAAGCGCCGAGCCACCCGAGCACCAGAAGGAAGAGCGACGTCATCGCGACGCGATGATACGGCATCCCTTCGCGATTGGACCGGCGATCGGTGCGCCTGGATCAGGGAGGCTCGGGCCGCAGCGGGAGCGCGAGAACGACCGCGTCGCGCATTTGCTCCGCGGAAATCGGATGCTTCTCGTTCAGGAAGCGGCCGCCCTGGCTGTTCGCCGTGAAGTAGAGCGTCTCGTCCACGACCACGCCCAGCGTCGGCTCGTCGAAGGCCGGGTTGTTCATCTCGAGGATGCGCGCTCGAGCGACCGCGACCCCATCCGGCGCGAGGTCCAGCCGGATCACCCGGTGCGGCTCGATGCCGTTCTGGATCCCGACGAGGCTCCCCTTCGCGTACACCAGGCCGTCGATGCCGTTCAAGGCCAGCTCCGGGGGCACCGGAATCGGCGTGATCTTTCGGCTCGAGACCTCGATCCGGGACAGACCGCTGTAGTCCGAGACATAGAGACTCCGTCCGTCGGGGGTGACCGCGAGCCCCTGCGTTCCCCGCAGCGCGTCGGATTGGAGGAAGAGCTCCAGCGTTCCCTTGCTCGGATCCAGCATGAAGATCCGGGGGCTCTGTCCGTCGTTGACGTAGACGCGGCCGTCCGGCGCGACCGTCAGATCGTCGAAGGCGGGAGGCGTCCCGTCGATCGGGGGCCGGTGCTCCCGGCGGAGCTTCCCGGAGTCCACGTCGTACTCGAACAGCGCGCTGCCGGGAGGATCGCCCTTCCGAAAGCCGTTCATGTGCGGCATCGCCTCGCTGGCGACCCACAGCGTTCGGCGCTTGGCGTCTACCGCCATCCCCGTCGCGCTGCGGAGGCCGTCGCGCGCCGCAGGCACGAAGTCGGACGCTTGTCCCTTCGCGTCGATGCGGAGGACCTTGCGCTGCCGGATGCTGGCCAGAAAGAACGATTTCGTGACCGGATCAAACGCGACGCCTTCGGGGACCAGGCCCTTCTGCCGGACCGTGAAGGCGACCGTCGCGCCCGAGGAGACCCGCTGCTCGCGCAGCGCGGCCATCGCGGCGACGACGTCCTTGTACCCGGCCTGATCGCGAATGGCATCGAAGTCGGCGTCGCCGGGCAGATCCGCGGCGACCCGATGGGCCGAGATCTGCCGCAGCGTGCGGACCGCGTCCTCTTTCCTTCCGCTCCGCGCCTGAGCGCAGGCCAGGTCGTAGAGGATCCAAACGTCGGCGGGGCGCAGGCGGGCCGCCTCTTCGGAGTTCCGGAGAAACGCCGCCATGTCCCCGCGGCCGTAGGCCTCGCGGGCCAGCCGGGCAAACTCGAAGGCATTCTTCGGAGCCTCCGCCGGTGCGGCCGCCAGCCACGCCCACGCCAAGACGATCCCCAGAACCGGCATGCCGCACCTCCGTTGTCGTCTTACGGAGGCGGCCGTCCAGAGTTTGCGGCGGCGCGCGGGGGGTCAGCCCAGGACCGCGTAGGCCCGAACCGGAAAGCTCCCCATCCGCAGGAACGGCGCGGGAACGCAGTGCACGCGAAATCCGGAGTCGGGCAGGCTCTTGAGGTTGCAGAGGTGCTCGACGATCGGGATCCCCGCGGACAACAACAGCGTGTGCGCCGGACGGACGCCGTCGCCGGCGTCGTCGATGTTGAGCGAGTCGATTCCCACCAGCGCCGGTCCGGCTCCGGCCAGATACTCCGCGGCCGCCCGGGTCAGGTAGGGATGCCCTTCGAAGTAACGGGGGGTGCGCCAGTGCGCATCCCAGCCCGTGCGGATTAGGACCGCCTTGCCGGCCAGCGAACGCCCCGTGAAGAGCTCCGCCTCCAGCGCCCTGGAGGACCCGGCGGCGTCGACCACGATTCCGTCGACGTCGGCCAGACGCTCCAGCGCCAACGACCCGATGTCGGCTCCCTGCGCGAAACGGTGAAACGGGGCGTCCACGTATGTCCCGGTGTTGGCCACCATCCGAACCCGGGCGATGTGAAACGAGGTCCCCTCGGAGTAGTGGCCGCGCGAGGCCTCGCGGCCCATGAAATCGGAAACGACGGGACCGGGAAGTCCCGGATAGGTGACCATGCCGTGCTCGATCGGATGGGACAGGTCGACCAGGCGCGACATCCGGGGAAGGCTATCAAACCGGCCGTCTGGCCGGTCTCCTCTTGTCCCGCCACAGCCGCTTCAGAAGCTGGATCTGGCCCGTGTGGTACACGTCGTGCGAGGCGATCCCGTACACGAGGTTGTCGATCGTGTACTTGCTTCCCCGAGGCTTCTCGGACAGCTGCGCGCCCCGGAGGCCCTGGACCGCCCGGCGGAGCCTCCGGTGCTGCTCGTCCAGAAGGGCGAGGTCGGCGCGCCACCCCTCTCGGTCGACGAAACGGGTCTCACGAAAAAGTTGCTTCCCTTGACCGGGAATGCGCCGCGCTTTTCGCCCGTCAGCATGCGGCGGGAGGCGTATTTCCAGTAGGCGGCGTGGAGAACCAGCTCCCAGATGTTGTGCCGTCCGGGGGCCGGACGCCATGCGGCCTGCGACGCGGTGACGCCGCGGAGGCAACCGCGCAGGTTGGGTCCCTGCCAGGCTTTCTTCTCGTACGATTCATCCAACAGGCGGACCAGCAGCGCAACCTCGGAATGGCGTCGATCGGCAGACACGCGTCCTCCTACGTCGAAATCACGCGGACTTCTCGGCCCAGACCTCGGCCGTGCCCTCCGGCGCGGCCTCTCGGGCCATGTCCTTCGTATTCTTCGTCCCGCCGTAGCGAATGATGATCGCGACGGCGCCGACGATCGCGGCCGCCGCCATCCCCATGCGCAGCGTCACGGCCTCGGCGGCGAAGGCCCAGCCCAGGAACACGGCCACCACCGGATTGACGTACGCGTAGGTCGAAGCGCGCGCGGGAGTGGTGGCGCCGAGCAGGAAAATGTATGCGGTGAAGCCCAGCAGCGAGCCGGCCACGATCAGGTAGGCCAGCGAAAGCAGCGAACGCTGCGAGACCGACGCGAACGAAAGGCCTTGCCACTCGCCCAACAGCGTGGACGTCGAGAGCAGAATCAGGCCTCCCGCGATCATCTCCATGGCGGTCGCGAGCAGCGTCGAAGAGGGCAGGACCGCCTTGCGCGAATAGAGCGAGCCGATCGACCACATCAGCGCCGCCGTCAGGAGCGCCGCCACGCCCCAGGGATCCACGTGGCTGGCGGCTCCGGCGACGCGCGCCGGCGCCACGAGGAACGCGAGCCCCACGAGGCCCACCGCGAGCCCCAGGATCGCCACGCCGTGCGGCCGCTCCCGGTTTTGCGCCGCGTGCAGCGCGGTCATCCATAGGGGGACCGAGGCGACGATCAAGGCGGCCAAGCCGGAGGGCACCGTCTGCTCCGCCCAGGTCACCAGGCCGTTGCCGCCGAGCAGCAGAAGGCCGCCGATGATCGCGGCCGAGCGCCAATGCCGCGCGGAGGGCGCGGGGGTCCCCGAGATCCGCAGCCAGCCGAAGAGCAGCAGGCCGGCCGTCAAATGGCGCGTGCCCGCCAGCAGGAACGGAGGGATCGTCTCCACGCCGAAGCGGATCGCCAGGTACGTCGATCCCCAGAGCACGTATACGGCCGCGAACGCCAGGACGATTTGCGCGCGCGTGGCCTTCCTCGAGCCGCCGCGCTCACGCATGGAGAGTCTCCGAAGCTTTCGCGCAGCCCAGGTCTCGATCCTCCTCCGGCAGCGCTTCGTCGCCCTCCTCGCCCCCGTGGCGAATGATCAGCACCACCGCCCCGATGATCACCGCGGCGGCCAGGAAGACGCGCGCCGAGAGAACCTCGTCCGCGAGCGCCCAGCCCAGGAACACGGCCACGATCGGATTGACGTACGCGTAGGTCGAGACGCGCGATGCCGACGTCACGCGCAGGAGCCAGAGGTAGGCCGAGAAACCCACGATCGAACCGAACACGAAGAGGTAGAGGACCGCCAAAACGGACTTGGCCGAGACCGCCGCCGGATCGAATCGCCCGAGCTCCCCGGAGAGGAGGCCGAGGCTCGCCAGCCAACCGCCGCCGCACAGCAGCGTGACCGCCGTGGCCATCACGGGCGAGGCGGGCAGCCGGGATCCGCGAGAGAACAGCGACCCCGCCGCCCAGCAAAAGGTCCCGAAGGTCAGCACCGCGCAGGACGCGAGGTCGAAGCGTTCTCCGCCCAGGAGCGATCCCGGACCCACCAGGATGGCCAGGCCCACGATTCCCAGGGCCAGGCCCGCGAAGACGGCTCCCTTGGGCATCCGGCGGCGTCGCACAGCCTCAATCAACACGAACGACACCGGTTCGGTTGCAACCACCAGCGCCGCCACACCCGAAGGGATGACGCGCTCGGCGAAGATCACCGCGCCCGTGCCGCACAGGAACAGGAGAAAGCCGGTGACCGCTCCCCCTCCCCATTCCCGCGCCGTGGGCCGCGACTCCCCCCGGGCGTGCGCCCACGCATACATGACCGCTCCGGCCGCCATGAATCGCAGACCGTTGGTCAGGAACGGCGGCAGCGTCTCGATCGC
>JBDTXY010000011.1:0-18582 GCA_040005945.1 Acidobacteriota bacterium | reverse complement strand
ATGGAGCGGTCGCGCTCCAGGTGCGCCGTCAGCCGGCCCATCAGCCCCGGCGGCACGACCGTGTCGTTGTTCAGGAGCACCACGATCTCGCCCTGCGCGATCGCCATGCCCTGGTTGTTGGCCGCCGCGAAACCGCGATTGCCGGTGTTGAAGAGGCAGCGCACGCGGCGTTCCCTCAGGGCGAGCGCGCGGAGATATTCCGGCGTGCCGTCGTCCGAGGCGTTGTCCACGACGATGGCTTCCATGCGCGGCCAGGTCTCGCCTTCCAGAAGCGATTGCAGGCACGCCTTCGTCAGCTCCAGCCCGCCGAAGGTCACGACGACGACCGAGACGAGCGGATGGGCCTGCGAGAGCCCGGCGTCGATGGCCTCGTACCGGTGCGCCCAGTCGTTCTCCGCCGCCACGGCCCGGCGCTCGGCGCGCCGCGGGTCGTCGGCGGGCTCGGCCAGGGCGGCCTCGAGCTGGCTCAGGAACTCCTCATGACCGCGCGCCAGATACGCGAGCGATTCGAAGGGCAGCAGCTCGGTCAAGGCCGGCGCGACCACCGGCTTGCCGCCATAGAGGTACTCGTAAAACTTGACCGGGTTGGTGGCCTCGGTGATGTCGTTGACCAGAAACGGAATGATGCAGGCGTCGAAGTTCCACAGGAGCTCCGGCATCTGTTCGTAGGGACGCTGGCCCAGAAGACGCACGTTGGGCAGCGCGGACAAGGGCGAGAGATCCACGTCGAAGTGCCCGCCGGCCAGCACGATCGTGCCGTTCGGGTGGCGGGCCGCGATCTTCTGCAGCAGAGGCACGTCCACCCAGGACGCGAGCGCACCGTAGTAGCCGATGACCGGATGCCGGATGCCCTCGAGGAGCCGGTTCTCGCCATAGCGCGCGCGATAGTGCTCGGCGTCGATGCCATTCTTCGCCAGGACGAGGCGGGGCGCGACACCCTGCCATTTCTCCCACAGCCGGTCAGCCGAGACGACCGTTGCGTCGGCGCCGCGCACGAGCGCCTCTTCGCGGGCCAACACTTCCCGGCCGAAGCCCGGGAAGTTGGTCCATTCGTCCATGCAGTCGTAGGCGACGCGCCAGCCCAGGCGGTCCCGGAGGCGCTCGGCCAGCGGAGCCCAAAACGGGATCTGGACCAGGCTAACGGCATCGCCCATCGCCAGATCCTGCGAGAGCGCCTCGAAGGCGTCGGCGAGGACGTTCAAGTCCGCGCCGTCGATCGAGCCCCGATAGATGTCCAGCGGACGCCGCGATCGGATGCGAAGCTCCGCCACGCCGTCGGCCTTGCGCGCGAGATCCCAAGCGGGCCCGCCTTCCGCTAGGAACTGGGTGGTCGAGAGATAGAAAACCCGGTGGCCATGGCGGCCAAACTGGGTCGCCAGCTGCTGCGGCCTCTGGAAGCGAAAGTCCCAATCGATGATCGAGAAGACGATCACGTCGTAGCGGCCCCGCGGCTGCGCCGGCACCGCGTCCGTCGAACGGGGAGCGCCGTCATGAAGGCGAACCAGCGCGTCCGCGGAGACCACGGGCGCGAGTGTTTTGCGGAGCCAGCGCGCGATTGGTCGTGGAATGAGCCTTCGCCCCGCGGCGTAAAGCCGCGTTCCCGGCGCAGTCGCGCGTCCCAGGGCATGGAGCGCCGAGGCCACGGCGCCGCGCATCTCTTGCGCGCCGCGGCGCAACTGACCGAGCCGGGAGGAATCCCAGCGCTCGAGCTCCGCGAGCGCATCCTCGAGGTGCTGGCGCCTGAGGCCCGACTCCGCGGTGATGCGCGCGAGCTCAGCCTCGACACGGCCGATCTCCGCCTTCAAGGCCGAGACGGTGTCTGCCATGACTTGCTCGCGATTGCCGACTTCTCCGCGGAGGAATTCGATCCCCTCGGTCTGCTCCGCGACGATGCGACTCAAGCGCCGAATCTCCCGGGCGCGGCGCGCGACGGCATCGGCGTTCGAGGCCGACTCCGCGCCCGCGGCCTCCGCAGGGGCCGTGCGCGCACGCATGGGCAGCGCGTCCAGCCGCTCGCGCAATGCGCGATACCGGATCTGCCAGGTGTTTTCGCGGGCGATCTGCCGGCGGCCCAGCGCCAGGGCCTCCTCGTCCGGCCGCGAGGCCAGGGCGCGCTCGAGCGCCGCGTCAAAGTCTTCCGGCCCGTCGTAGAGCTCGATGGAATCGGCGAAGGGCTCGATCTCGGGCAGCCGCCGGGCGACCACGGGTTTGCCGGTCGCGAGGTATTCGTACAGCTTGACCGGGTTGGTGGCCTCGGTCAGCGGGGTGCGCGCGAACGGGATCGTGCAGACGTCGAACCCCGCCAGGTATTGCGGCAGCTCCTCGTACGGGACCTCTCCGATCCGATGCACGTTGGGCAGGGAATCCAGGCTCTCGAGCGTCGCGCCGGTCTCGCGGCCCACCAGGACGAAGGACCAGCCCCGCCGCCGGCGAGCCGCCAGCCCCACCGCGTCCACGTCGAACCAAGCGGCGATCGCGCCGTAGTAGCCCACGATCGGGCGCGGCAGCTTCGCCAGAGGGCTCGACTCGCGCGGCGGCAGCGCGCCAAAGCGCGCGGTGTCGGCGGCGTTGGGCAGACGCAGCGCATCGGGACGGACGGCGCGAACTCTCTGGAGCAGCGGCAGGGACGTCACGGTCACCAGATCGCTCTCTTCCAGGAGCCGCTGCTCATCCCGCGCGGTCTGCGGCCCGTGGGTGCCGAAGCCCGTGTGCTCGTCCATGCAGTCGTAAATGATCCGCCAGCCGTAGCGCTCCCGCAGCCGGCGAGCCAGCGGCTCCCAGGAGGGATACTGCACGACGCAGACGGCGTCGCGAATCTCCAGCCGCTCCGCGAGCGCGGCGATCGCCTCCAGCGCCTGCTCCAGGGTCTCGCCCTCGAGCGCGTCGGCGTAGAGGTTGAAATCGAACTCGCCCGGGAGGCCGACCTCGGTGATCCGGTCCGCGACCGCCCGCAGCGTGGGCTCGCGATCGAGGCCCAGGAAAGCCGTCTTCAGGTAGAAGACGCGGTGCCCGTCCTGCGCAAACGGCGTCAGCAGCTGCTGGGGGCGCTGAAAGCGGAATCCCCACTCGATGATCGGAAGGCAGAGGACGTCGAACCCGCGCGCGGGCGCGACGGCGTCGGAAGTGTTCGAGGATTCCTGGCTCAGGAGCCGTATCTTGCCACGAAAAAAAGGCGGGCCCGAAGGCCCGCCGCGCAAACAAACGGAGGAGAGGTCAGAACGAGATGCGGGCTCCGAAGCGCACCACGCGCGGGCTCTGGATCTCGAAGATCCGGTTGTACGTGTCCGAGCTGATTTCCGTGACCGTGCCGTCGTTCGCAGTCGCGGTGGCGCTGGCGCGCGCGTTGCGCTGCAGGACCGCCCCGCCGTTGAACAGGTTGAAGAAGTCCGCGGAGAGGGTGACCTGCAGCGGCCGGACCTCGATGACCTTTTCGAGCCGCAGGTCCGCGTCGAAGACGTTCTTGTAGCGGCGGTCGGAGAGCTTGCCGACGATGTTGTCGCGCGCCCCCAGGCCGTCGCCCGGATCGAACCGCCGGAAATCGGGCTCCACGCGCGTCGCGTTCAGGGTTTTATCGTCGGATTTCCCTGGGAGATTTCTGCATTCAGTGCACCCGCTCCGGAATTGTCTGTTCATCGCGCTCGAAGCGGCGGGCGAGGAGCGCGTCCAGGGACAGCGGCCCGGCCCCGAATGCCCCGAGCCAGAGGCACAGCACGATGTAGAGGTATTCCGACATCCCGAAGAGATCCGACAGCTCGTGGATCTCGGCCTTCTTCGCGGTCAGGATCGCGACGACCATCGTCACGATCAGGGGAAGGCTCGCCAGCCGGGTCGCCAGGCCCAGCAGCATCAGCGCGCCGCAGAGAAACTCGGAGCCCGCGGCCAGCGGCGCCTGAAACTGCGGCGCCGGAATGCCGAGCTGCGTGAAGAACGCGACCACCTTGGGCAAGTCGTGCAGTTTTCCCCATCCCGATTGCAGAAAGATCCAACCCACCGTCAGCCTCGCCACGGTGGGCGGCAGCCATTGCAGGCTGGAGCTGACGCGGAGGATGACTCGGCGAAGGCGCGAGATTCGATCGGTCGCTGCGGCCATGGCGTCTCCTTGGCAGTCCTACTGCCCGCTCTGTTGAATCAACTTGGCGACTAACCCGGTCCATCCGGTCTGGTGCGAGGCGCCGATGCCGGCGCCGTTGTCCCCGTGGAAATACTCGTAGAAGAGCACGTGATCCCGAAAATGCGGATCACTCTGGAGCTTCGCCGAGCCGCCGAACACCGGCCGCTTCCCGTCCTTGTCTTTCAGGAAGAGCCGATTCATGCGGCGCGACAGCTCACCGGCGACGTCCCAGAGGGAGAGCATCTCCCCGCTGCCGTGCGGACATTCCACCTTGTAGGCGTCGCCCAGATAGAAATGAAACTTCTGAAGGGACTCGATGATCAGGTAGTTGACCGGAAACCAGACCGGGCCGCGCCAGTTGGAGTTGCCGCCGAAGAGGCCCGTCGAGGACTCGGCCGGTTCGTAGTCCACGCGATGGTCCACGCCCATGACGTTTAAGATGTACGGGTTGTCGCGGTGATACCGGGAGACCGCGCGCACCCCGTGCGCCGACAGGAACTCGCTCTCGTCCAGCAGGTAGCGGCAGATCTGCTTCAGACGATGGCGGTTGACCAGCGAGAAAAACCGCCTCACCTCCCCATCCGGCGTCGTTTCGGTTTCCACGTGCTGCGCGAAATCGGGGCGATTCTCCAGGAACCACTGCATCCGGCGTTTGAAGCCGGGCAGCTTGTCCACGGCCTCCGAGGACAGCGTCTCCACCGCGAAGAGCGGGATGAGCCCCACCATCGAGCGGACCTTCATCGGGACCTTGCGGCCGTCCGGCAGGTCCAGCACGTCGTAGAAAAAACCGTCCTCGCGATTCCAGAGCTCCAGCCCCTCGCCGCCGATGTTGTTCATGGCCCGGCAGATGTAGACGAAGTGCTCGAAGAACTTGGACGCCACGTCCTCGTACGCGGAATCCTCGCGGGCCAGCTCCAGCGCGATCGTCAGCATGTTGAGGCAATACATCCCCATCCAGCTCGTGGCGTCCGATTGCTCGATGTGGCCGCCCGTCGGCAGCGGCGCGCTGCGGTCGAAGACGCCGATGTTGTCGAGGCCCAGGAATCCTCCCTGGAAGACGTTCTTGCCCTCGGCGTCCTTGCGGTTGATCCACCAGGTGAAGTTGAGCAGCAGCTTGTGGAAGACGCGCTCGAGGAACTTCCGGTCGCCCTGGCCACTGCGCTTGCGATCGATCTTGTACACGCGCCAGGCGGCCCAGGCGTGGACCGGCGGGTTCACGTCGCCGAACGCCCACTCGTAGGCCGGCAGCTGCCCGTTGGGGTGCATGTACCACTCGCGCAGGAGCAGGACGAGCTGCTGCTTCGCGAAGTCCGGATCCACCAGCGCCAGCGGGATGCAATGGAACGCCAGGTCCCACGCGGCGAACCACGGGTATTCCCACTTGTCCGGCATCGAAATGACGTCGGCGTTGAAGAGATGGCCCCAATCGCTGTTGCGCCCCGTCAACCGCTCGCTCGGCGGCTCGGGCCCGGCCGGATCTCCGCGGAGCCAACGCCCCACGTCGTAGTGGTAAAACTGCTTGGACCAGAGCACGCCGGCAAACGCCTGGCGCTGCACGGCGCGCGCATCCTCGGAGAGATCCGGGGAGGCCAGGGAGTCGTAGAACTCATCGGCCTCCCGAATCCGCGCGGCGAACACGGCGTCGAAGCCGGGGCCGAATGGGGCGTCGGGATGTTGGTTGGACAGGCGCAGCCGCACCGTCTGGGACTGACCCGCAGGAATCGCGAGCGCATAGCGCGCCGAGGCCTTGGACCCGCGGCGCTCGGGATTGACGGCGTCCGTCTGGCCGTGGACCACGAAGTCGTTGATCCCGTCCTTGACGAACGCCGATTCGTTTTCGACCCCCCACAGGCGGCGCCCGTTGGTCTCGTTCTCGGTGAAGAGCAGCTCCGGAGCTCCCTCGCACAGCAGCATCAGTTGGCCGTAGTACTCGCTGTCCACGTCGATCCGCCGGGCCCCGGGCTCGGCTTCTCCCTCACGCAGCCGTTGCCGCCGCGTGCCCAGGCCCCATGACCAGGTGTTGCGAAACCACACGGTTGGCAGCAGGTGCAGCGTCGCGTCCTCGGGGCCGCGGTTGAAGGCCTGAATGCGGATCAAGACGTCGTCCGGACCCGTCTTGGCGTACTCGGTGAACACGTCGAAATACCGGTCGTCGTCGAAGATCCCCGTGTCGATCAGCTCGAACTCTGGCTCGCCACGCCCGCGCCGTTTGTTCTCGTCGAGCAGCCAGGCATAGGGATATTCGCGTTGCGGATACTTGTAGAGCGCCTTCATGTACGAGTGCGTGGGTGTTGAGTCGAGGTAGTAGTAGCACTCCTTGACGTCCTCGCCGTGATTGCCCTGGGGACCCGTCAGGCCGAAGAGCCGTTCCTTCAGCATCGGATCCCGGCCGTTCCAGAGGGCGACCGCGAAGCAGACGTACTGGTGGCGGTCCGAGATGCCCATCAGCCCATCCTCGCCCCAGCGATAGGCGCGGGAGCGGGCATGATCGTGCGGGAAGGAATCCCACGCCGCGCCGTCGGGGCTGTAGTCCTCCCGCACCGTGCCCCACTGGCGCTCCGGAAGATATGGCCCCCAGCGCTTCCAGTTCTTGGTTCGGCGCCCGTCTTCCGCCAGCCGGACGCGCTCGGGGTCTTGCTCCTGGAGGATCGGGATCCACGTGCTTTCCGTCGCTCTGGGCATCAATCCGCCCCCCCTTCTGCGACATCCATGGGCGCGAGGATCGCGCGATCGATCCGCAGCGTCTCCGCGACCGACCAGGCCTGGAAGGGGCAGCCTCCCGGGACATGCGGCGGATCTCCGTCGGCGACTTCCGAGACGTGCGAGATCCCGGCGTGATCCAGATGCGCCAGCAGCGGAGCCAGGAAGCGCTCGCGCGCCTCTTGCTTGATCTGGTTCGAGCCCCCTCGCACCCGCACCCAGGCGTCCACGAACGCTCCCGCCAGGTACGGCCAGACGGTTCCCTGGTGATAGGCGCCGTCCCGCTCCAGGACTCGGCCGGCGTAGTGCGGGTGGTAATTTGGGTGATCTTGCGGCAGCGTTCGCAGGCCCATCGGCGTCGAGAGCCGGGCCTCGACCACGTCCACGACCCGGCGCGCGCGCTCGCCCTCCAGCAACGGAAATGGCAGGCCGCCCACCGCGTAGATCTGATTGGGCCGCACGGTGGCGTCGTGGACGTCCCGTCGGTGATCGGCATCCAGGACGTCGAACAGGCAGCCCGCATCCTCGTTCCAGAATCGGCTCCGAAACGCGTCGGCCGCCCGAGCCTCCAGCTCCCTCCATTGCTCGGAGAAGCCCCCGCCGATGCGCAGCGCGTTGATCCAGAGGGCCTGGACCTCGACCGGCTTTCCGATGCGAGGCGTGACGACCCAGTCCCCGACCTTGGCGTCCATCCACGTCAGCTGCACGCCGGGCTCGCCGGCGGCGAGCAGGCCGTCGGCATCGGCGCGGATCCCAAAACGCGTCCCGGCAGCGTAGCCCGTCAGGATCGCCGCGACGGCGTCCTGAAGCTTTTTCCGCTGGGCGGCGGGGACGCGGCGCCCGGCCGCCGCCATGGCCTCCAGGTATTCGTGCACCGCGACGGCATACCAGAGCGAGGCGTCGACGGAGTTGAACTCGGGCGGACTCGCCGTGTCCGGGAAGAAGTTGGGCAACATTCCCTGAGATACCGCGCCGGACCACTCCAACAGAATCTGCGCGGCCTCCGCGAGGCGGCCGGTGACCAGGCACAGGCCTCGCAAGGCGATGAACGTATCCCGCCCCCAGTCGGTGAACCAGGGATATCCCGCCACGATCGTCTGCCCCGCGCCCCGCCGCACCACGTAGGCGTCGGCGGCGCGCTCGAGCCGGCCCGGAAAGCGCTTGCGCCGCCGGCGCTCGGACGCCCGGAGGTTCTCGATGGCGGCTTGGGCGCTGGCGCCCGCCATCCTCCCCTCGTGCCCTTCCGCGGATACCAGGAGCACCGCGTCGCCGCACGACAGCTCGAACTCGAACGTGCCGGGCGCGGCCAGGTCTTCCGTGTCGTCCAAGCCGCGGGCCCGCTCATCCGAGTAGAAGAAATTGCGGTACCAGTGTGGCGCGTGCGTGTAGGTCCCGTTGGACCGGAACGTGATCTCGGGAACGCCATCATAGGGATGAAACGCCACGCGCCCGTCGCGATTCGTCGTCGCGTCGAAGCGGAAGTCGGCGTTCTCGCGATGCAGGCGGTGGGAGTCGCGGCCCGAGAGGAAAGGCCGAACCGTCAAGGCGACCGGCCCGGTCCCGCGGAGCAGCCGCCAGCAGAGCGCCGCACCCGAGGCGGGCTTGGGCACGAAGAGCTCGTGCGCGACGAGCGTCCCGTCTTCGAGAGAGTAGACGCTGGTCGGCCAGGGATTTTCCTCGAATCCGGTCAGCCGGGTGGCTCCATCCGGGGCGATCACGTCGCCGGCGTAGGCCTGGGAGCTGATCGCGAACCGCCCCGCCAGAGTCTCCACCCAGGCGTCGAATCCGTTGACCAGGACCATCCGCCCCGTCGGCGGGGTGCGCGCGGTCAAGAGCAGGGCGTGGTACCGGCGAGTCCGAATTCCCGAGACCGTGCCCGACGCGAAGCCGCCGAGGCCATCGGCCTCGAGCCATTCGCGGGTGTCGCCGGCCATGCGTCCAAGCGTATTCCCGCTCACGCCTCGAGTCTCCGATTGATGGTGGAACGCAGGGCCGCGAGTTGAGAAGTCCCAACCCACGATCGCAATGTCAGCTCAACCGGATTCCCTGAAACATCCCCTCCGCGACCCAGTCGCGCATCCAACCGAAGAGCCGGTTGCCGGCGTTGGGATGCGCCCGGGCGGCCTCCGCCACGGCCTTCCCGAACGGGCGGCCCTTGGAAAGCGACCGCAGGAACTCGTAGGCCGGCTTGGAGAGGTCCAGGCGCCAGACCTCGTAGTTCTTCCGATAGACCGCGGCGTACGAGGCCGCGCGCCCCGTGTCGGGATGCGCGTGGTCGTCGTCCTTGACCGACTGGAGATACGCGTTGACGGGATACGCGAACGCCAGCAGGCGGAACGCGTCGATGGGCTGCAGCACCGCTCCGTTCCACGCGTCTTCGGGTGTCCGCGCGATCTCTTCCGCCGGCCAGGCCGGCGACTGAGGCGCGTCGAACACCTCCGTCACGGCGAGCTCGAGCCGGGCCAGGTCCGCGGCAAAACCCTTCTGGGCAATCCCCCGGGACGCGCGGATGAAGCCCGGGAACTCCGTGCCGAGCCGGTTGAACGTGTAGCAGACCGACGGATGGACCTGGACGTACCGCGTGACCAGATCCGCGAACGCGTCGGAGCCCAGGAAGTGCGCCACGGCCGGGTAGTCGCCCTCCAGCGCCTCGACCATCCGCAACAAGTACATCCCGTGGTAGACGCCCACACGCTCGGCGGGAGTCAGCGTCTTGGACGGAAGGATGACGCGCTCGATCAGCGCCGGATCGACTTCGGCGCGGGCGGACGGGGTCTCGATCGCGTCCTCCAGCGAGCCGGGGTGGATGATGACCGCCTGCATCCAGCGCTGCACGCGCGGAAGGTCGAGCTCAAGAGGCGGCTGCGGCAACGGCCTTCTCCTCTTCGCGATAGGCGCGCGCCTTGAGCGCTTCGCCGTGAACGACCTCGAAGGCGGGGATGTCCGCGTCCCACTCGAGCAGCGTCGACACGTTGCCGGTCCGCGCGACCGAGTGGCGGTAGAGGTCCCACACCGGGTCGATGACGTGGTCGTTGTGCGTGTCGATGATGTGCGTGCCCTTGTTGGTGTGGCCCGCCAGGTGGTACTGCGCGACGCGATCCGGCGGGATGGCGTCCAGGTAGGCCTTCGGATCGAACCCGTGGTTGAACGCGCTGACGTAGACGTTGTTGACGTCGAGGAGCATTCCGCAGTCGGCCTCCGCCATGAGGCGCGCGAAGAATTCCCATTCGGGCATGGAGGAGGCGGCAAACTCGGCGTACGTCGAAGCGTTCTCCAGGATCAGGGGCCGCTCCAGGATGTCGGAGACCGTCCTGACGCGGGACACCACGTGCGCGAGCGCCTCTTCGGTCAGGGGCATCGGAAGCAGATCGTGCGTGTTGCGGCCGGCGACGCCGGTCCAGCAGAGATGATCCGAGACCCAGAGCGCGTTCGTGCGCCGGGCCAGAGCTTTCAGTTTCGTCAGGTGATCCCGGTCCAGAGGATCGGCGCTGCCGATCGACATCGAGACTCCGTGGAGCACGATGGGATACGCCTCGGCGACCTGGTCCAGGACCCACATCGGACGCCCACCGGTGTCCATGTAGTTCTCGGACAGGATCTCGAAGAAATCGACCTCGGGACGAGTCTCCAGGATGTGGGAGTAATGGACGGTGCGAAGGCCCACGCCCAGGCCCAGATCTGGAAAGCCCCAGCGGCTTCGGGGAGAGGGTTGTGGTTTCAAGCGTCGGGTTTCCGAGTGTCCAAAAAAGTCTTGGGGGCCACGGACCGTTCCGTGGCCCCCAAGCAATGGAATATGAAGCTAGGCCGCCTTGTGGGCCGGATTCATCGGGACGGAGCAGCCGCCCTTGCCCTTGCAGGAGTTCTTGCCCGAGCAGGAGGCGTCGCCGCTCTTGCATCCGCCCTGGCCCTTGCACGCGTTCATGCCCTTGCAGGAGTGCTTCATGTCGGCCGAGGCGCAACCGCCCTTGCCCTTGCAAGAGTTCTTGCCCGAGCAGCCCGCGTCGCCGCTCTTGCAGTTGCCCTTGCCCTTACACGAATTCATTCCCTTGCACACGTGCTTGTCGGACGAGGCGGTCGTCGTGTCCTTGGCGCTCTTGTCCTCGCCGGCTGCCGGCTTGGTCTTGTCCGCCGGCTTGGTGGCCGTGTCCTGAATCGCGGTCGCCAGACGCGAGCCCGCGAGCACTCCAGCAATCGCCAACCCGAGCGCCTTCGTCGTGACATCACCCTTCTTCATCCTCGTCTCCTTTTCTGCCCCTCTCGGGGATTCCATAGAGCTCCGTGAGCCGACATGGCTACACTGAGTTACCCAACACCGATTCGGTACCGACCGGCCACTAGTCCCCGGTCAAAGGTTGCGGAATCTTATCTTCACCGGGGCGCTTTTGTGCCAACCGTTTGCGTTGGGCTTCCAGCGCGATTCCGCGAGGTCCCGCAAGAGATACGGACGATTTGCGATCGTGGATCTGTGCGCCCCGGAAGCCCGAGATTCGCCCAAAAAATTGGACGGGCCGGCCGTGAATCGCCCGGATTCTACTGGTGCCAAACGAATTACCGCGATTCCAGAGCGCTCGCGGCCGCCCGATCGACCAACCAGGTGAGCCGGCCATTGGCCGGAGAGATCCGCTGACAGGGAAAGGCGTCGGGTGGACTCTTGGGATCGAAGACCGCGCGGAGAGTCTCTGCCTTGTCCTTTCCGGACACCAGGAACTGCACCGCGGCGCTGGCGTTGAAGACCGGCAGAGTCAGCGTGATGCGGTAGGACGAGAACTTCGCGATCCACGGCGCGGCCACCAGCGCATCGCGCACCTCCAGGGCGTCGGAGCCCGGAAAGAGCGAGGCTGTGTGTCCGTCGGTGCCCATTCCCAGAAGAACCAGGTCCAACCGCGGCGCCTGCCCCGGGGAGAGCGAGAAGAAGCGAATCAGCTCCGCTTCGTACGCGGCCGCGGCATCCTTCGCGTCCGGCCGCTCGGCCTCGATGCGGTGAAGGTTGCCGGCGGGAATCGGCGCGCGCGACAGCAACTGCTCCCGCGCCAGCCAATAGTTGCTTTGAGGATCGTCGGGGGGAACGTGGCGCTCATCGCCCCAGAAGACATGCACCTGGCTCCAGGGAATCTGTGCCAGGAACGGCGCGGCCGGATCGGTCAACCGCGCGTAGAGAAGGCGGGGCGTCGACCCGCCGGCCAGCGCGACGGTGAAGCGGCCGCGCACGGCCACGCTCTCCCGCGCCTGGCGTGAAAACACCTCGGCGGCGGCGAGGGCCAGCGCCTCCGCGTCCTCCACGATGATGCGTTCGCGGTCCAGGCTCGTCACGGTGCGATCGGCCGCGTCATGCTCCCCGGCGCTTGGGACCGCGGCCGTTCTGGACGTCGTGAAGAAAACCGATCAAGCCGCGAAAGTAGGCCTCCTGGTCGTCCCACATCGCGAGGTGGCTTCCGTTGTCGCAGATCAGCGTCCGGCAGCGCGGGAGAAGCTGGCCCTCCTTACGGATGTCGTCCGGGTTCATTTCGTCGTAGCGCGCACCGATCACGAGCGTGGGCACGTCGATGCGCGGCAGGTCCTTCCAGCGATCCCAGTCCTTGAACGTGCCGGTGACGACGAACTCGTTGGGCCCCTGCATCGTGCCGTAGACCTGGTTATTGATGTGTTTGAAGGCGCGCGCGACCGGATCCGGCCAGGGATCCAGCCGGCACACGTGGCGGTGGTAGACGCCCTGGAACATCGCCTCCTGGTACTCGGGCGCCTCGAACTCGCCCTTGGCCTCGTACTTCTCCAGAACGTCGAGGATCTCCTTGGGCAGGGCCGCGCGGAGCGTGTTGACGTATTTCACGTACGCGTCGATGGACGCGGTCATGCTCGAGAGCACCAGACCCTTGAGGTGCTGGGGATACTTCAGGGCGTACTCGATCGCCAGCATGCTGCCCCAGGACTGCCCATAGAGGTAGAAGTGCTCCAGACCGAGGGCGGCCCGCACCTGCTCGACCTCGTCGCGAAACCGATCCATCGTCCACAGGCTCGGGTCGTCCGGCTGGTCCGAATAGGCGGAGCCCAGCTGATCGTAGTAGTAGAACTGGATCCCGGCCTGCGGCAGGAAATCCTCGAAGCACTCGAAGTACTCGTGCGTGATCCCGGGGCCGCCGTGCAGCGTCAGGACCTGGATGGCGCCCGCTCCGACTTTCTTGGTCCAGACCTTGTACTTGCCGTCCACCGGAATTAGCCGTATGCCGGCCGTCTTGACTTCGCCGGACCGGGCCGGCGCCTTGGGCGCCTGGGGCATCGCGCGCGCGAGCCGGCTATGAAGCAGGGACGCGGCACCGAGGGCCATCAGCGTGCGGCGGTCGACCGTCGTCATGGCGGGGATCATAGTCCCGGGAGCCCCATCCCCTGAGAGCGGCGCGGGAGAGTATCGCCCGCCCCTCTGGCGCCGATCCGATTTTTTGACATAATCCACCCCACTCTCATGGAGCTCACGAGCCGCGAAGACGGCGACATCACCATCCTCACCGTGTCCGGCGACCTCGTCATCGGCGAGGCCGAGACTACCTTCAAGAAGGCGATCATCCAGTTGCTCGAAGAGGGCCGGGTCAACCTCCTCGTGGACCTTTCGGCGGTGGGCTTCCTCGACAGCTCCGGGTTGGGCGCGCTGGTGCGCGCGCTGACTCAGTCCCAGAAGGAAGGCGGTCAGACCAAGCTCCTGAACGCCGGCCCGCAGGTCCGGAAGCTCCTGCAGATGACCAAGCTCGACTCCGTCTTCGAGCTCCACGACGACATGGAGGCCGCGGTCTCCAGCTTCTAGCACACCGCTCTCGGTTGCCGTATCCGAGAGGAGACGGTCCATGGACGAACCCGAAGAGCCGGAAGACGAGCCGGTCGAAACCGAGGATGGCGAGGGTTCGGCAGACGCCGAAGTCTCCGCGCTCGCCGAGCTCGCGCTCTGCGAGAACCTGTCCCAGACGTCGGGATGGGCGGCGCGCTGGAGCGCTTCGATGTCCGGCGCGGACGCCGCCCTGCTCTGGGCCCCCGACACCGTGCATCCGCTCTTCCTGTGCATCGGCGCGCACGGAGACGGCTTCGAATCGATCCTGCGCCGGTCGGCGCCGCGCGAGAGCGGGATCGTGCACGACCTGGTGCGCGATCGCGGCGCGATTGCCCTGGATCGATCGGACATCGCGACCTCGGCCGACCCCTTTCTCCGCGGCGTTCCGAGCTCGACCCAGGCCTGCCTGGCCGTTCCGTTGGAAGCGGAAGGGATCATCGTGGGGCTGCTGGCCCTTTTCTTCCAGCAGACCGCCGATACCGACGACACCCTGCAGCGCATCGACGGCTTTCTCCAGCACGCGGCTCCGGCCTTGGGCCGCGCGCTGCGGTCCGAGCGCAAGACCGTCGGGATGCTCCACGCGATCGAGAGGCTGACCAACCTCTACGACCTCTCCAAGGCCTTCGGCTCGACGATCGATACGGACGAGCTGGCGACGCTGATCGTCCACAAGGCCGCGGACTTCGCCTCGGCCGAAGTCGTGTCGATGTGGCTGCTCGAAGGGGAGGAGGGAGAAGTCTCCCTCGCGGCGACGGCCGCCAACGACAACTACGACGTGGAAGCCCCGGCCGCTGTGGGCGCCTCGGTCGTTGGCGACGTCATCGCCGATCAGACCTCGATCCGGCGCAACCGAATTCCGGAGTCCGATCCCGTCGCCGGCGAGAACGAGGGCTACACGGTGCGATCGATTCTGGCCGTTCCGTTGATCGAGGACGAGGTCACGATCGGCGCGCTCGCCCTTGTCAACAAGCGCGGGCGGCACCCGGAGTTCTCGCCCGAGGACGAGGAGCTGCTGCAGGACCTCTCGCGCCAGGCCGTGCGGGCGTTGCGCACCGTGCGCCAGCACGAAGCCGAGCGAAAGGTCGAGGAGTTGGACGCGCTGCTGGCGGTCAGCCGCGAGATCACCGCGACGCTCGATCTCGACAAGGTCATGAAGACGATCGTCAACGCGACCTCGGCGCTGATCGCCTACGACCGCTGCGGCATCGCGATCCTCGAAAAGGGAAAGCTGCGCCTGGGCGCCATCTCGGGCTCGGGGGAGGTCAACCGCAAGGATCCGGAGGTCCGGCGGATGGAGGAGCTGCTCCAGTGGCTGTTTCTGTCCGGGACCGACACCGCGGTGACGCAGCTGGAGGACGGACAGATCACGGCCGACCGGCCCGAGACCGAAGAGAAGTTCCGGGCCCTCTTCGAGCAGACCGGACTCCGGTCCTTCTTCGGGGTGCTCTTGAAGGACGAGGAGGGCAAGCTCGGCGCCCTCGCCTTCGAGAGCAAGGAGCCGATGGTCTTCGATGAGGGCACGCGCGACCTTCTCGCGATTCTGGTCAACCAGGCCACCGTGGCCGTCCGGAATGCGCAGCTCTATCAGCAGGTCCCGTTGGCCGGGTTCTGGGGCCCGCTCCTGCGAAGGTGGCGGCGTTTGGTCGAGCTCCCGCGCCGCCGCCGTATGGCTTGGGGCGTTGGCCTGGCCATCGCGGCCGCGGTTCTCTTTCTCGTCCCGTGGCGTCTCCGCGTGTCGGGACCCGCGCGGATCCTGCCCGGGCAGCGTGGTGCGGTGACGGCCGGAGTCGGCGGCGTGATCGCGTCCGTCCTGCACCATGAGGGAGACCGCGTGGCGGCGGGCGAGGTGATCGCGACGCTCAAGGACGAGGCCTATCGGGCCGGCCTCGCGGAGGCGCGCGGCGCGGCCGACATCGCCGAGAGCGAGATCGCCAAGCACCGCGAGGAGGGAGACGCCGCGGCCATGTTCTCGGCGCAGTCCCGGCGGGACGAGTTCCGCGCGCGTGTCGCGCTGGCCGAGGAAGAGCTCGCGCGGACGCGTTTGCAGGCTCCCATGGCCGGCGTCATCGTGACGCCGCGCATCGAGGAGCGGGTCGGACAGGTTCTCGCGCGCGGGGCGGAGTTCTGCGTCGTCGCCGACGCCGGCTCGCTCACGGCGGAGGTGGCCGTGCCGGAGGGGGACATCGCCCTGGTGCGGCCGGGGCAGCCGGCGATCCTGAAGCTCAACACCTTTCCGACACGCACCTTCGGGGGCGTCGTCACGCGCCTCGGGGCGCGTCTGCGCGAGCAGGGGGACGACCGATTCCTGATCGCGGAAGTGCGCGTGGATGGCGGCGGGGAGACGATCCGATCGGGCATGCTCGGGGTGGGCAAGATCCGGACCGAACGGCGAAGCATCGCGTACCTCTTGGTGCGCCGCCCGGCGCGGTATCTCTGGGCCAAGATCTGGCCGATGCTTCCGTGAGCCCGGCCGCCAAGCCCCGTCTCATGGCGGCGGCCCTTCCCGGCGAGGCGGCCGCCGCTCTCGCCGCGCGGCACGGACGCGCGGGCGACCGTCCCGCCCTGCGGAAGGACCTCGTGATCCGGCGTCAAGTCCGGATGGGAGACGTGACGTGGGTCGTCAAGGAGCCGACGTCTCAGAATTACTACAACTTCACCGACGAAGAGTACGGCGTGATGGAGCTGTTCGACGGCTCACGGTCGCGCGCGGAGATCGCCGAGGATTACAACCGGCGGACCGGAGCGGGCGTCGACCTCGGGTTCGTTTTGGAGTGGGAAGAGTCCTACCAGAAGATCGACCTGCTCGAGCAATTGGCGGCCGAGCGCAACCTCGCTCTTCTCCAGAAATTCAAGACCGCCCGCAAGCGCGCGGCCGAGGCAAAGGCCGAAGGGTTCAACCCATTCCTCATCACGTTCCGGGTCGTGGATCCGGATCGATTCTTGAATCGCACGGTCCGCTACGTGCGCTGGATCTGGACGCCGCCCGTCGTCGCGGTCTGGACGGTCGCCGCACTGTGGACCATCGGGGTGTTTGCGAAGAATTTTCAACCCATCTGGAACGGGACGTTCGAGCTCTACGCCTTCCTGGGCAAGCCGCTCGTCGACATCCTCCAGTTCTTCTTCCTGCTGTCCTTCATCGGCGGGATCCACGAGTTGGGCCACGCGTACGCCACCAAGATCTACGGCGGCGAAGTGCACGACATCGGGCTCGCGCTCCTCTACTTCACGCCCGCGTTCTACTGCGACACGACGGACGCGATTCTCTTCCCGAGCAAATGGCAGCGCCTCTGGGTCACGGTGGCCGGAATCTACATCGAGGGGTTCCGCTGCGCGATCGCCACGGCGCTTTGGGTGGCCTCCTACCCCGACAGCCTGCTCCACGAGATCGCCTTCAAGACCATGCTCTTCACGGGCGTGTCGACCATCTTCTTCAACATCAATCCGCTGATCAAGATCGACGGTTACTACGCGCTGTCGAGCGTGCTCGAGCTGCCCGAGCTGCGCGAAGACGCCTTCCGGTACCTCGGCGCGTGGTTTCAAAACCGCGTCCTGCGGCTTCCGGTCGAGGTGCCCGTGTTGTCGCGCCGCAAACGACGCACCTACTGGATCTACGGCGTGCTGGCTCTGGCGTACACGGCCGTGATCATGCGGTTCATCGGCGGCCTCTTCTTCAACTTCTACTCGAAGTACTTTCCCAATGCCGCGATCGCTCTGGTCCTCTTGACCCTCTATCGCATCTTCCGCAAGCGCGTCCGGTTGGTGACTCGCACCGCCAGGCTCTTCTACCTCGACAAGAGGGACTTCGTCATGTCGCCCAGAAAACGTCGCCCGCTGATCGTCACCGCCGGCATCCTCCTCGTGTTGTTGCTGATTCCCTGGGCGCACCGAACGATCCGTGCGCCAATCGTGCTGGAGCCGCTGACGCAGGTCCGGCTCGAGGCACCCGAGGACGCCATCGTCGCCGACGTTCTGGCCGGCGAGGGGGATCTTGTCGCGGCCGGCCAGCCGCTTTTCCGGCTGGCAAGCGCGGCGGCGAACGCCGAGGACACGGCGCACCGCATGGAGAGCCGGCGCTTCGAGAGCGAGGCCAGCAGCGCGCGCGTCGGGGGCTCGGCGGGAGCCGCCTTCCAGGCCGAGCGTCGGAAAGTCTCCGCGGACTCCGAGGTCGCCAGCGATGCCGCACGGCTGGAGCTGCTCACCGTCCGCAGCCCGATCGCCGGCCGCGTCCTGACGCCGCGGGTGGCGGATCTGCGCGGCCGAGCCGTGGCGGCGGGCACGTTGCTCGCCGAGGTCGGCGACTGCCGCCGGCTGCGCGCGAACCTGGAGGTCTCCGAGCGGCGCTGGGATGATCTGCAGGCCGGACAAGCCGTGTCCGCGATGCTCCCGGGGCGGCCGCTGTCGGCGGTCAGCGGTCGCGTCGTGTCGATCTCGTCCGCGACACTGGCTCAGCCCGTGACGGCCTCGGCGGCGCTGGATCCGGTCTTGCCGGCCGACCGTCCCGAAAAATTCGTGGCCGTCGCCGTCTTCTCCAACGACGACGGATCGCTCCGGCCGGGAATGATCGGCAAGGCCAAGATCTACTCCGAGCGCACATCTGCTCTGGGGAGCGTCTTTCGCGTCCTGCGGCGCTGGGTCCAGACGATCGCCTGGTAATCGGGGCAAGAAAAGAGCCCCGCTCGCGCGGGGCTCTTGACCCTGTCGACTCGGTAAGCCTAGATGTTCGAGCGCGGCGAGTTGCCACGCGGAGCAGCGCCACGCGGAGCAGCGCCACGCGGAGCAGCGCCTCGCGGAGCAGCGCCTCGCGGAGCAGCGCCTCGCGGAGCGGCGCCTCGCGGAGCGGCGCCTCGCGGAGCAGCGCCACGCGGAGCGGCGCCTCGCGGAGCAGCACCTCGCGGAGCGGCGCCACGCGGAGCGGCGCCTCGCGGAGCAGCGCCTCGCGGAGCAGCGCCTCGCGGAG
>JBDTXY010000010.1:0-18724 GCA_040005945.1 Acidobacteriota bacterium | reverse complement strand
CCGAGACCGAGAAGCACGAGACGCTGCCGGCGGTGGTCGACGCCATCTACGAGTCGGCCAAGAAGGGTCTCGTGATCAACCGGTACAAGGGCCTGGGCGAAATGAACCCGGAGCAGCTCTGGGAGACCACGATGAATCCCGAGACGCGCCGGCTCCTCCAGGTGGCCGTCGAGGATGCCGTCGAAGCCAACGAGGTCTTTTCGGTTCTCATGGGCGACGCGGTCGAGCCGCGCCGCGAGTTCATCGAGCAGAACGCCTTGAACGTGAGGAATCTGGATATCTAGTCGTCAGTCGTCAGTCATCAGTCGTCAGTTTTCAGTTTGAAACTGAGAGCTAAAAACTGAAAACTGAGAACTCCGCATGAGCAGCAACCTCCTGACCCCCGACGAAACAGTTCCCGTCACGATCGAGGACGAGGTCCGGCGGTCCTACCTGGACTACGCCATGTCCGTCATCATCGGGCGGGCGCTGCCGGACGTGCGCGACGGCTTGAAGCCGGTCCATCGCCGCTGCCTCTACGGCATGTGGGAGCAGGGGAACACGCACAACAAGCCGTACCGCAAGTCCGCGCGCATCGTCGGAGACGTCCTCGGCAAGTACCACCCCCATGGCGAGAGCGCCGTCTACGATTCCGTCGTGCGCATGGCGCAGGAGTTCTCCCTGCGCTACCCGCTGGTGGACGGCCAGGGCAACTTCGGCTCGATCGACGGCGACAACGCCGCGGCCATGCGCTACACCGAGGTGCGCCTGACGCGGCTGGCCGCCGAGATGCTGGGCGACGACATCGACAAGGAGACCGTCGACTGGACGCCGACCTACGACGGGTCGCTCGTCGAGCCCAGGGTCCTGCCGGCGAAGTTTCCGAATCTCCTGGTCAACGGCGCCACCGGCATCGCGGTGGGCATGGCGACCAACATCCCGCCCCACAACCTCTCCGAGGTCGTCGACGCCACGATCGAGATCATCAAGCATCCCGACGCAACGCTCGCGCAGCTCATGAAGAAGCTGCCGGGCCCGGACTTTCCCACCGCCGGATTCATCCACGGCGCCGAAGGCATCCGGGACGCCTACAAGACGGGCCGCGGCTCGGTCCAGGTGCGCGCCAAGGCCATGATCGAGAAGGCCGCCCGCGGGGACAAGGAGTCGATCGTCGTCACGGAGATTCCCTACCAGGTCAACAAGGCCAAGTTGATCGAACGCATCGCCGAGCTGGTCAACGAGAAGAAGCTCGAAGGCATCGCAGATCTGCGCGATGAGTCCAACCGCGAGGGGATGCGCATCGTCGTCGAGTTGAAACGCGGCGAGAACGCCCAGGTCATTCTCAACAAGCTCTACAAGCTGACCCCGATGCAGTCGACGTTCGGCATCATCTTCCTCGCGATCGTCGAGAACCAGCCCCGCGTCCTGCCGCTTCACGATCTGCTGCGCCACTTCATCGACCACCGCAAGACGGTCGTCATCCGGCGCACGCAGTTCGACCTGAAGAAGGCCGAGGAGCGGGCGCACCTGCTGCGGGGCCTGGCGCTCGCGCTGGCGAACCTGGACACGGTCATCAAGATCATCCGGGCCTCCAAGGACCCCAAGGAGGCCAAGGACCGCTTGATGGCCGAGGTGTCGATGGCCCGGGCCGGCCTGGAGAAATTCATCGGCACCGCGTTGGCCGACTCGGCGGCGCGGACCCAGGGGACCGAGATCCTGAAGTTAGACGACGTCCAGGCCCAGGCGATCCTGGACATGCGTCTCCAGAGGCTGACCGGGCTCGAGCGCGAGAAGATCGTGGTCGAGTTCAAGGAAGTCCTGGCCTTGATTGCCAAGCTGCGCGAAATCTTGGGCTCCGAGAAGCTGGTCTTGGACATCATCGTGGAAGAGCTGCAGCAGATCCGGAAGCAGTTTGGCGACGAGCGCCGCACGCAGATCGTGGCCGAGGCCTCGGACATCGACATCGAGGATCTGATCGTCGAGGAGGACATGGTGATCACCGTGTCCCGCGGCGGCTACATCAAGCGCTCGCCCCTCTCGCTCTACCGGGCGCAGCGGCGCGGCGGCAAGGGCCGCATCGGCGCCACGACGAAAGAGGAAGACGTCGTCGAGCACCTGTTCGTGGCCTCGACGCACGCCTACATCCTGGCCTTCACGTCGATGGGCCGCATGCACTGGATCAAGGTCTACGACCTGCCGCAGCTGGGGCCCGCCACGCGCGGCAAGGCGATCGTCAACCTGTTGAACCTGGGCCCCAACGAGCGGCTCGTGGCCCTCTCCTCGACCAAGGACTTTCCCGAGGACCGGTATCTGGTCTTCGCGACCCGCAACGGCCTGGTCAAGAAGACCGCGCTCTCCGCCTACGCCAACGTGCGCTCGGGCGGGATCATCGCGATCAACATCGAGAAAGACGACGAGCTGCTCTCGGTGCGCGTGACCGGCGGCGACGACCAGATCTTCATCGGCACGCGCCAGGGCATGGGCATCCGCTTCTCGGAGAAAGACGTGCGGCCGATGGGGCGCGACACGACCGGCGTCATCGGCGTCACGCTGCGCAAGGAGAACGACGTCGTCGTCGAGATGGACGTGGTCGACGAGAAGGCGCACCTGCTGTCGGTGACCGAGTACGGCTACGGCAAGCGCTCGGAGGTGACCGAGTACCGCTACCAGGGCCGCGGAGGCTCCGGCGTCATCAACGTCAAGATCACCGAGAAAAACGGCCCCGTCGTCGGGATCAAGTCCGTCACGGACGCGGATCAGCTGATGGTGATCACACAGAGTGGGATGCTCATTCGCATGAAGGTCAAGGACATCCGCGAGACGGGCCGCGCCGCGCAGGGCGTGCGCGTCATTCAATTAGAGCCCGGGGACCGCGTCGTAGCGGTGGCCAAGCTGGCCGAGCCCGAAGAAGGCGAGGACGAGCCGCAGGCCGCGCTGCCCGTCGAGCCCCCGAAAGCGCCTGAGGCGCCAAACCGGGGGAGAAAGCCGGGCACGTCGGGCACGACGAGCTTCCTCGGCGAAGACGGCGAGGAAGACGACGCGGACGAGGACGACGACGAGGAATAGGGCCGGATTCAGGACCAAGCCCCCGCGTTTGAGTACGACTCCAGAACCGCGCCGGCGCCCTCCCGTAGGAAGGGGGCATGAACACCGCGCTTTTCTGGATCTGGAGCGTCGGCCTCGCGCTTTCCCTTCCCGGCTCCCCCACCCCGTCCACGTTTCGCGGCGACGCGAGCCATAGCGGCGTCTTCGCGGGCGGCGTCGGGCCCGCCCTGGCGAGGGTCCGATGGAGCTTCCCGACTCACGGTCCCGTCCGAGGCTGCGCCGTCGTCGACGCGGGGAAAGTCTTCTTCGGCAGCGCCGACGGGCGCCTCTACGCCGTGGTTTTCGCGACAGGTCGGCAGCTCTGGAGCGCGCCGCTCGGCGGCGCGGTCTCCTCGACACCGGCCGTCTCCGGCGGCGTGGTCTTCGCCGCCAGTCGCAACCGCCGGCTGACGGCGCTGGACGCTTCGAACGGAAGAATTCGGTGGCGCTTCGATTTCGGAGCCGAGCTGCCCTTTCCCTGGGGCTGGGATTACTGGGTGTCCTCGCCGGTGGTCTCCGGCGGCTTCGTCTTCGTCGGCGCCGGCGACGGCAACCTCTACGCGCTGGACGCTTCGACCGGAAAGAAGCGCTGGCAGCTGGCGACGGGCGGCCGCATCCGCTCGACACCCGCGGTCGTCGACGGAACCGTCTACGTCGGCAGCATGGACGGGAAGCTCTACGGCGCGGACGCACAGACGGGAAGGCTTCGCTTCGCGTTCGAGACCGAAGGGGCCACACTCGATTCCGTCAAGGAAGGTTACGATCGAGCGTCGATCACCTCCTCGCCGGCGGTCACCCAAGATGGGATCTTCTTCGGCTCGCGCGACGGCCACCTCTACGGCATCGCGAGAGACGGGAGCGGGCAGCGCTGGCGCTTCGGGCACAAGGTCGAATCGGTGCCGGGGGCTCCGGAGGTCGGATGGGTTGTCGGCTCCCCCGCCGTTTTTTCCGGCCTGGTCTTCGTCGGCAGCTCCGACGGGAAGTTCTTCAACGCCGTCCGGGCCTCCGACGGTCAAGAAGTGTGGCGGTTCAAGACGGCCGAGCGCGTGTTCTCCTCGGGCGCCGTCGCGGGGGACTCCGTCTTCTTCGGCAGCGACGACGGCCACCTCTTCGCACTCGACGCCGCGACGGGTGTTGAGCGTTGGCGGTTTGCGACCGGAGCGATGATCGTCTCCTCGCCGATCGTGTCCGGCGGCACCGTTCTCTTCGGCAGCGACGACGGCAAGCTCTATGCGCTGGAGACCGGCCCGAGAAGAGCGGCGCCCGGTCCCGCCGCGCGGTCTTCTGGACCGATCCGGGTCCGTGGAAGTGGTTCGACGGCGACGCCGCGACGCGCGACCACTTCGCGCGCGAGGGCTACCAGGTCTTGGATGAGCCGGCGCTCGTGCGCTTTCTCCGCGAGACCGAGCAGGCGCCGCGATCGACGCTGGTGATGGCCTCGGACCGGCTTCCGGCCGAGGCGACCTCGGGCCCCGCCGAAGAGAGCGTGCTGCGGCGCTACCTGGCCTCCGGAGGACGGATGGTCTGGCTCGGAGCCCCCCCCGACGCCGTGATCCTGGATCCCGCAACCGGAAAGCCCACGGGCTTCGATCGCTCGCGCAGCGAGCGGCTTCTGGACGTCAGCCACGCCGGTGGAACGGGAGACCGGCTCTCCGTCGCCGCCACGCCGGAGGGCCGGCGCTGGGGAATGCCGGAGTGGTGGATCGGCGGTCTCACGGTGCCGGCGGGGGCGGTCACGACGGTCTTGGGCCGCGACGAGACCGGGCGCGCCAGCGCCTGGGTCAAGAGCTACTCGGCCGTGCCGGACTCCGGGTTTGTGCGGCTCTGGGGACGATCCGAGGCGATTCCCGACCCCTCGTGGGTCCAGGCCGTGGCCGAACACGCCGAAAACGAGTAGTCGTCAGTTTTCAGTCCTCAGTTTTCGGTTCAGACTGATAGCTGATAGCTGAAAACTGAGAGCTGACAACTCGCATAGAATCCGCCCCTCATGCGATTCTTCCTGGACAGCGCCAGCGTGGACGAGGCCCGACGGATCAAGGATCTGGGCCTTCTCGACGGCGTCTGGCTTTCCATCGCGGCTGCCGAAGCGGCGGGTGTCGAGTATCGCAAGGCCATCCGCGAGCTGGCCGCGTTGACGGACGGGCCCGTCTTGGTCGAGACCGGGGCCGACGATCCGAAGGGGATGTACAAGGAAGGCCGCGAGCTGGCGAAGCTGGGAAAGGATGTGGTCGTCCGCCTGCCGCTCAAGCCCGAAGGCATGCGCGTGGCCCGGCTGCTCGCGGAGGACCAGGTCGCCACCTGCGCGGCCGGATGCTTCTCGACCGCGCAGGCTTTGATCGCCGCAAAGGCCAACATCAGCTATGTGGCGCCTTCGGTGGGGCCGCTGGACGACGCGGGGTCGATCGGGATGGACTTGGTCGAGCAAGTCATCCGCGTTTACGACAACTACGGCTTTCAGACGCAGATCGTGGTCTCCGACGCTCGCAATCCGATTCACGTGTTGGACGCGGCGCTGATGGGCGCCGACGTCGCGGCCTTGCCCGCCGAAGTCGTGGAGCAGCTCTTCCGGCACCCGTTCTCCGACGAGATCCGGTCGGGACGGCCCTCGTGAAGGCCTCCGCCGACCGAATCCTCTACCTGGCCCGCGTGGTCCTGAAGGCCCTGAAAGACAATGCGAACCTCGAAGGCAGGACCGACGAGGAGACGTTGCGGCGCGCGGTCGTGCGCGAGATGACGGACAGCTTCGAGGAGTTGGACAAGATCGAAGAGAAAGTCCGAGCATCCCTGGCCAAGCGCCGCGTCACCGAGAAGGACCGGGAGTTCCTGTTCGCCAGAACCATGGAAGAGGAGCTCCGCAAGCACGGAGCGTGAGCCGCTTCGAGCCGAGGGTCCCGGACTCGATTACGGACCCATCCAGTCGAGCGCGGGATCCCTCAATGCGTTTGGGTTGACGGGCCCGGAACCCTTTACCTGGATCCGGCGCTCGAGAGGGCTCGCCAGGTGATGAAACGTAATTTCTAAAGCATAACGACTTATCGGCATGTCTTCGGACAGTTGAATTCAGGGTGACAGTCTCGGTACAATTGGGTCGATGTCGGGCCAATTGGATCTGGGCCAGTTCAACGTCACCCGCGAGGGCAGGGTCCCGCTGGCCGACCAGCTCTACGAGGCGATCGAACGTCAGATTGCTGGAGGAGCGCTCCCGCAGAACAGCCGACTTCCGCCCAGCCGTGAGCTGGCCTCGACACTCGGCGTCAATCGCGGCACCGTGCAGGCGGCGTATCGCCGGCTGGCCGAGGCGGGCTTGGTCGAGGGCCGGGTCGGTAGCGGGACCGTCATCCTCGCCAACGGGCGGCACGAAGCGCCATTCCGTCTGACGGAGCTGCTCTCGGCGAAAGCGTCCGCGCTCCCCGAAGAGACCGCGATTGCCATCACTCCCCCGCTCGTCGCGGATTTCTCCCGCCTGGCGCCGGACGAGAAATTTTTCCCGCTCGAGGAATTCACCCGCACAGTGTCGTACGCATGGAGCCGACGCCGCGATCTCTGGCAGTACGCTCCCCCGCTCGGCCTGCCCGAGTTGCGCGCGGAAATCGCCGGGCGTCTGGCGGAAAGCGGCATCGAGCGCTCCCCCGACGAGATCTTGGTCGTCAGCGGCGCGCAGCAAGGCTTGGACCTGCTCTTTCGAACGTTCACGGACCCTGGCGATTTGGTGGCAGTCGAGTCTCCGACGTACTCGGGCGTGCTCGCGCTCGCGCGCTTGGCCGCGGTCTCGGTTCTCCCGTTGCCGATGTCGACCGCGGGCCCCGACGCGCGTCCCCTCCACGGGCGGCGGGTCAAGCTGGTCTATCTGATGCCCGAGCGGCAGAATCCCACCGGCATCACGACGGGGCAAGAGCGGCGCCAGGAGCTCCTCGAGGCGGCGGTCGCCTCGGGCGCCTTGGTCGTCGAGGACGGGTTCGAGGAGCCCGAATCCCGCCTGGCCACTCTGTCCGCGCGCCGCAAGGACCGCGTCGTGTGGCTGGGCACTCTGTCCAAGGACCTGGTGCCGGGAATTCGGATCGGGTGGATCGCGGCGTCCGCGCCCATCATCGAACGGTTGGCGCGCGTCAAGCGGGCCGCCGATTTCCAGACTCCCGTGCCGCTTCAAGCGGCGGTGGCCGCGTTCCTGCGCGCCGGAGCGGACCGCAAGGCGCGCGAAGGCCGCGCGCAAGAGGTGGCATTGCGCGTCGGCGCCGCGGCACGGGCTCTGCGCCAGAGCTTGCCCGGGATTTCCTGGTGGGGAGGCGAAGACGCCAATCCGCTTTTCTGGCTCCACCTGCGCGAAGGAATCTCGGGCCGGCGCGTGGCCGAGGCTGCCGCCGACCGGGGGGTCGGGGTGGCGCCCGGGCAGGACTTCGATCCGAAAGGGGAGGATCGGAGCAACGTGCGGCTCTCCGTGTCGCGGGTGGAGCGTTCCGACATCGAACGGGGCATCGCGCTTTTGGCCGAAGCGGTCAACGAAGTCGAGTCGAGGTCGCGCGCGGTATTGTCCGCGCCCGTCGTCTGAGCAGGAGCAGGGGAGGCACCAATGAACGGCAACGATACGTTCCGCGTCAAAGTGGGTCTGGCGGAAATGTTGAAGGGCGGCGTCATCATGGACGTCGTCAACGCGGATCAGGCCAGGATCGCGGAGGCCGCCGGTGCGGCCGCGGTGATGGCTTTGGAGCGCGTGCCCGCGGACATTCGCCGCGACGGGGGAGTCGCCCGCATGTCGCCGGTCTCCAAGATCCGGGAGATCCAGCAGGCCGTCTCGATTCCCGTGATGGCCAAGTGCCGCATCGGGCATCTGGCGGAGGCCCGGGTGCTGGAGGCGTTGAAGGTCGACTTCATCGACGAGTCCGAGGTCTTGACGCCGGCCGACGCGGAGAACCACGTCTACAAGCACGATTTTCGGATCCCGTTCGTCTGCGGCTGCCGCAATCTGGGTGAGGCGCTGCGCCGCATCGGCGAGGGCGCCGCGATGATCCGGACCAAAGGGGAGGCCGGCACGGGAGACGTCGTGCATGCGGTCAAACATTTGCGCGAGGTCCATCGCGAGATGAAGATGCTCACGCAGTTGTCCAAGGACGAGCTCATGGCCGCGGCCAAGCGGTTGGGCGCTCCGTACGAGCTCGTGGTCGCGGTGGCCGGCACCGGAAAACTGCCCGTGCCCAATTTCGCGGCTGGAGGCATCGCCACGCCGGCCGACGCGGCGCTGTGCATGGCGCTGGGCGCCGAGGCGGTCTTCGTGGGGTCCGGAATCTTCAAGTCCGACGACCCCGAGAATCGCGCACGCGCGATCGTCAAGGCCACCACGCACTGGAAAGATGCCGAGGCCTTGCTCGAGGCGGAGGAATCGCTGGGGTCCGGGATGAAGGGCATCGAAGCCGCGAGCCTCTCCGAGGAGGCACAGCTCCAGACGCGCGGATGGTGATGGCGGGCATCGCGATTCTGGCGCTGCAGGGCGATTTCGAGGCCCATCGCAGGGCTCTTTCCGAGATGGACCTCCCGAGTTTCGAGCTCCGGCGCCCGGAGGATCTCGCGGGAGCTTCCGGACTGGTGATTCCGGGCGGGGAGTCGACGACGCTCTGGAAGTTCTTCGAAGCCGAGCCCTGGGAAGATGCGCTGGCGGCGTTCGCGGGCTCGGGCCAGCCGATCCTGGGGACTTGCGCCGGAGCCATCGTGCTGGCTCGCGAGGTCTCCAACCCCCCCCAGAAGGCCTTGGGCTTGATCGACATCGCCGTCGAACGCAACGCCTATGGCCGGCAGCTGGATTCCTTCGTCGGCCAGATCGAGGCGCCCTCGCTGGACGGCCCCGTGCCGGCGGTCTTCATCCGCGCGCCGCGCATCCGGCGCGTTGGCCCGGGCGTGGAGGTTCTGGGCACGCACGCGGGGGAGCCCGTGCTCGTGCGTCAGGACAACGTGGTGGCCGCGACGTTTCACCCCGAGCTGACGGCGGACCGGAGGCTCCATCGCATGGTGTTCGCCCCGCAGCTGGCCGTGAGGAGCGCATGAGCGTCGTCTCCGTCGAGGTTCGCGACGAGATCGCGATCTTGACGCTCAACCGGCCCAAGGCCAACGCGTTTGATCCGGCCTTGATCGCCGGGCTGTCGGCGGCCTTTTCGGGGGCCGAAAAATCGCGCGGCGTGGTGCTGGCCTCGGCGGTGCCCGGAATCTTCTCCGCGGGTTGGGATCTGCCGCACCTGATCGACCGGGATCGCGCCCAGATGGAGTCTTTCGTCCGCAGCTACTGCGAGCTGGTGCGCCAGGTCTTCGTCTTCGGCGCGCCGGTCGTCGCCGCGCTCTCCGGCCACGCCATCGCGGGGGGTCTGATTCTGGCGATGGCGGCCGATGAGCGGATCGCCGCGGAGGGCCGCGGGAAATTCGGACTGTCCGAAGTGATCCTCGGCGTCTCGGTGCCCGCTTGCCTGATGGAGCCCTTTCGCCACGTCGTCGGAGCGCGCCAGATGGAGCGGCTGGCGGCCACCGGAGAGAATCGGGACGTGGCCGGCGCCCTCGCGGTGGGCCTGATCGACGCGGTCGTGCCGGCCGAGCAGCTGCCGGACCGGGCGCTGGAACGCGCGCGCGTCCTGGCAGGACTCTCCGGCGCGGCGTACGCGGCGATCAAGCTGCGCTCGCGCGCCGCCGCCATCGCGCGGTTCGACCAGGCGCGAGACCACGATCCGTTCCTGGACTTCTGGTTCAGCGACGACGCGCGGTTCCGCATCCGGGACATGGTGGCGAGGCTGGGAGGGAAGAGTTGAGAATCGGGAGCCGCGAAATCTGATCGCCGGTGCGATGAATTCCCAACTCGTGATTCCCGACTCAGAACTTCTGGATTCCATCCTCGAGGCGTTGGACCTGTCCCGCGCGGAGCCCGGAGTCGGGTTTCTGCAGGCCCTCTTTGCGCGATTCAACGCGCGGGTGCCCTTCGAGAACGCCTCGAAGATCGTGCGCGACGCGGAGGTCTCGGAAGCCAACGCCAAGCCACGCACGCCCGAGATCTTCTGGGCCGATCACATCGCGGCAGGGACCGGAGGCACGTGCTTTGCCCGCGTCGCGGCCTTCGACGCGCTGCTGCAGGCGCTGGGCTTTCCGGCGCGCCGGCTGCTCGGCCGCGTCGAGCGCGACGACGACCACGCGGCCTTGGCGATCGCGAGCCCGGCGGGGGAGTCGATCGCCGACGTCGGGTTCCCGCTGCCCGCCCTCCTGCCCGCGCGCCCCGGCTCCGTCGAGACGGCCCTGGGAGAGCTGCTGGTCGCCTCCACGGACCGCGGGCTCTCCGTCGCATTCGTCGGAGGAGTCCCCGAGGGCCCGCGCGCGCTGGAGATCTTCCTCGCCCCGGTTACCGAGGAGCGCTTCCTGGAGCTCTGGAGACAAACCTTTCGGCCGGGAGCGCGGTTCCTGACCCGGGTCGTATTGCGGAAAGATTTCGGAAATCGGGTCGTCTCCTACGCGAACGGCGAGGTGCGGGTCGACGATTTGCACTCGCGTCTGCGCATCCCTCTGCGGGAGCCGCGGGCGGCCGCGCTCTCGGATCTCTTCGGGATCGACGCAGAGATTCTGTCCCGCGCGTTCGCGATCTGCGGCGAAGATCCGGCGCCGGTGCCGGAGGCTTCGTTGACGGCATACCTGGAGGTCGCCGCCTCCCCGCAGGAGGCGTTCGCGGCGATCGCAACCTCCGCCGGCTATCGCCGCCTGGTGCAGGGAGTCGCGGACGTGGTCTCGGAGGATCCGACGGAGGCCGGCTTCCGGCTCACGCTCGCGGCGCCCGGGGACGCCGCCCCGCCCACCGTCGACGAGGTCTCGCCCGCGATTGCGGAGCGGCGGCTCCGGCTGGAACGGCGCACGGGAACCGCGACGCTCACCTCCTCCTACGGAGTTGACGCGCGCGGCGGAAAGACCTACTTAATCCGAGAAGCCGCCCTCGCGGGCGCCCGCGAGGATCTGCTGCGCAACGATTCGATGCGGGGACGCCTGGCCGGAATGCTCGCGCTGGATCTGCTGGCGTGGGCCCGGATGCTCTGAGCGACCGGCGTCAAAAGCGGAAGCTGCGTTCGGATTCCAGCAACCGCAGCCGCGGCTCGTGCAGCGCCCGGACTTCGCGCCGGATGCGCGCGAGCGATGGTGGTTTCATGTGGTACAGGTACACCGGCGTGCGCGGCGGAGCCTTGGCGATCTCCGCCTTGAGCAACCGCGGCGTCAGGTGACACGAGGCCCGCGCCACGGCCGCCTGGCCGTCGGAAAACGACACTTCCAGAAAGATCGCCTTCAGATCCCGGACCCTGCGCGCGTGCTCCCAGATGCGGCCCGTGGGCATCGTGTCGCCCGAGAACAAGACCGCGCAGCCGGGCTTGGTCACGAGGTATCCGTACGCCGGGACGATGTGGTCGACCGGCAACGGCATGAAGGTGACGGCGCCGCAGCGGAACGGCCGTGCGGCGCGAACGGGCCGGAGCACGAGCGTGGGATGGGCACGCGACGGCAGGCGCGTGAAGTCCGGCCAGGTCACGTCGTTGAAGACGTGCCGCTGCAGACTCTGGAGCACCGGCGCGGGAGCCACGAGCTCGAGCGGACGTTTTCGCCCGTAGAGGTTCTCGATTAAGAAGGGCAAGGACGCGATGTGGTCGAAGTGCGCGTGCGTCAGGATGACCCTGCGGATGCGGCGCTGCGCCGAAAGCGGGAGGGCCTCCGTCAACGCTCCGGCGTCTAAAGCCGTCTCGCCGTCGATCAAGAACGTGGTCATCCGATAGCCCGGGGCCGAGCCCCCATAGGGACCGAGGACTCGAACCGTCAGCGGTTTCCGAGACGACACCGTGCCGGAATTGTAAGCGAAACCGCCCGGAGGGCTTAGAACTCGGGACCGATGTAGAAGAAGGTCTTGAACCCCGAGAGGGACTTCTTGAAGTCCCACTGTCGGGAGAAGTCGAAGTGCAGGGGCAGTCCCAGGAAGTTGACCGAGACCCCGAAACCGTAGTCCGCCAACGCGTCCCGGAGCCTGTTGTCCTCCCAAACCTTGAAGTCCTGGTTCTTGTAGGCCGCGCCCCCCACGTCGATGAAAGCCTTTCCGCGGATCTCGCGGAAGCCCAGGAAAGGAGTCGCCAGCAAGTCGATCAGCGGGAACCGGAACTCGGTGTTGATGAACGCGGCGGTGTTGCCGGAGATCCCGTAGATGGGCAGGTTGCGCAGCGTGTCCAGCCCTCCGAAGGACAGCACGTCGGGCAGCGCACCCGTCGAGCGGAAGCCGTAGGCGCGCACGGCCAGCAGCGAGCGCCGCGTGATCTTGAAGTAGTGCCGCAGGTCCGCCGTCAGGTCGAGAGTCAGCGTGGTGGAGTCGGACCCGGGCAGCTTCGTGCCGCTGACGTACGGGGACCACACCACGCCCAACGACAGCGCCCGGCCGGAGATCGGGCCGAACGACTCGTACTGCGTCGTGTCGCCGATCAGCTTCGCGCCGATGGTGGGGTAGTTGTTGCTCGTTTGGAGGTAGGACAGGGTCTGCGTCGCGGCGTCCAAGACGGGATAGCTGTCGTACTTGCGCGAGGTGAAGCCGAGGCTTCCCTCCAAACGGTAGTAGCGGTTCAAGGGATATGCCGCGAAGAGATCGCCGCCCGTGAATCGGTAGCCCAGCCGGGTGCGCACGATCTGCCCGCTGGTGTTGTCGATGGCCAGGAAGTAGTAGCGCTGGTCGAAGGCCTCGGCGCCCTTCTGGAGCCGGCGGCCCAGGTTGACGTACTGGAGCGAGATGTTGGTGAACGAGGAGACCGATTGCAGGGCCGCGATGAAGCGCCGGTCTCCCAGGTTGTCGCCGAACGTCAAGATCGTGTTGGTCAGGAAGGTCTGATCCGTGCCCAGGCCGGCGACGATCTGCGCGTCTTCCAGAATCAGCTTGCGGCTGGGCTTCTTGTTGATTTTCTCGGGATCCAGCGACACTTCGATCGACGGCTGGAATGGCGCGATCGTAGTGGGCCCCGCGGGAGAGGGAGCGGGGTTTAACTCCGCAAGCTTGCGGAAGGGCTTCTTGGAATCGTTGACGTAAAGCGTGAAGCGCTTCTTGTAGTAGGCCGAAAACACCAGGCGCTCGGATCCGTCTCGCCCGATCAAGACCGTCGGGGAAAAGCATCCCCCGACGACGTTGGTGTGCAGGAAGGTCTCGCCGGAATCCAGGTTGATCGAATAGATGTTGTAGATGCCGCCGTCGCGGTCGGAGGTGAAGAAAAGCCGCTTGCCGTCGGGCGAAAGGGCCGCGTCCTCATCGTCCCAATCGCCGTAGGTGATCTGCTCGCGCGATCCGGCGACGCCGGGCTTCAGTCGAAAGATCTTGGCCGTCGTGCCCTGGACCGATGAGTAGTAGATCCATTGGCCCTCGGGAGAGAAGGCGGGCGCGAAGTCGTAAGCGTCGTCTTCCGTCAGGTTCGTCAGGGTCTTGGTGTCGATGCCGTAGGAGTAGATGTCGGCGCGGCCCCCCTTGAGCGCCCGGAACGCGACCGTCCTCCCGTCCGGAGAAAACGCCGGATTGAGCTGCTGGTCCAGGCCCGGCATCCCGATCAGGTCGCGGATGCCTCCATCCAGCGCGTTCAAGAGGAGCAGCTCGCGGCCCCGCTCGCGGCGCACGAAGAGCGCCAGCGTGTTTCCGTCCGGCGACACGGCCAGGTCCACGCCGCCCACGGGTCCCGTCGTCAGCCACTGCGCCACGATGTATTCGTAGCGGGTCTTGAAGCCCTTGGTCAGGTTCTTGAAGAGCTTTCGCTCCCGGCTGGAGAAGAGGATGACGTTGGCGTCCTCCCCGAGAGAGGAGATCGCCGCCCCCAGGTCCCCGGAAGGAAAGGCGCGCACGGAAAGCTCCGCGGTCTGGTCGTCCGTCAGCCGCACCCGGTCGCCGAAGTCGATCGGTTCGCCCTTCTCCGTCAGGATCTTGAGGTACTTCTGACGCAGGTACCGGCGAAACCGCACGTCGAAGTCCTCGGCCGTGACGTTGAACGTGTGCTTGAGGACGCGTTCCACGCCCGGGCCGAGCTGGCTGCGGTATTCGAAGACGAAATCGCGCACGCCATCCTTGCCCCACTCCGATTCGATGTAGTCGAAGACGGCGTGGCCGAAGCGATAGGCGAAGAACCCGAAGATCCCCTTCTGGGCGATCTCGGGAACCTGATCCGAGAGGACCGCGTCGCGCAGGACCATCTTGTCCTTGGCGTCTTCGTCGTTGCCGAAGTAGGACGCCATGCCCTCCGTCAGCCACTGCGGGGCGCCCGAGGTGTAGGCGCGGATGAAGCTCCCGCCGAAGAGAATCTCGAACTGGAAGACGTGCGTGAGCTCGTGGCCGATGAGCTTCTGCAGCTTCTCGTCCGGCAGATCCACCGGGAGAACCATGCGGTTGCGCGTCGGCAGGGCGAAGGCGCCGATGCCCTCGGGGATGAAGCTGCCCAGCGTGTTGGTCTGTTCGAATTCGGAGTGGGTCGAGTAATAGATGATGTTGATCGGCTTGGGGATCTGGAAGTTCAGGGCGCGCGAGATGTCGTCGTAGGCGCTCTCGGCGTACGAGGCGACCTTCTGCAGCGAGACCTGATCGCGGTCGTAGAAATAGATCGTGAAGTGCGTCGACCGATAGGTCTTCCAATCGAACCGGTCGTAGACGATCTTGTTTTGCCCGAAGTAGTCGAAGTACGGCGTCACGAACTGGGCCGCCGCGGGGGCCGCGACGGTGGCGGCCAAGGCGAGCAGAAGCAGGGTTTTCTTCATAGGTTTGGGTGGGAAGGCTCTAGTCCGTGAATATGTATCGTTCGGCTTCGCGGTCGCGGGCGACGAAGGTGTTCAGGATTTGATTCTCGAGCGAGAACAGGTTCTCGAAGAGACCCTGGAGCTCGTCGACGCTTCGCTTGCTGGCCTGGCGGAAGTCCTTGAACTCGTCCTGGAGCAGTTTCTCGCCGGTCCGGCCGTCGAACACCAGGAAGACGATGTCGAAGAGAAAGCCCGTCTGCTCGACGTAGACCTGCCGGTAGTAGGTCCGTCCGTCGATGGGGGAGACGTACTCCTCGCTCTTGTACCCGGAGCGGTCCTCGACCTTGAATTCGAGGCTTCCCGACACGATGATCTCGGCCGTGGTGGTCGCGCCCACCGAAGCCCAGAATTCCTGAGCCTTGGCCAGCTCGGAAAGCGTCTGGGTCGGCAGCTTGATCTCCGGCGGGGTCTCGGTCACCTCGAACTTGGTTTTCTTTTCCAGCTGCTTCTTCAGGAAGCGGTGGAACTCGCCCTGGAGATCCACGTTCTGGAGGCGCTTGTCGCGAGCCTTGTCCGCGTCCGTGACCAGGATGAACGGCGCCAGCGCGATCCGCTCATTGCCGCGTAACGGGAGCTTGGGCTTGAGCGGCAGGCGAAGGCGGACCTGGTCGACGCCCGCGGAGGCGGGGGCAGCCCAGAAGATCGCCGCCGCGAGCACGAGCGCCAGAGCGCGCCGCACCGCCCCGGAGGCGTTCACGCCGGAGCTACGGAGCACCGGCGGCCTTTCCGGTCGTCTTCGTGTACGACGTGTAGAACTCGGCAAAGCGCGCGTAGTTGCGGCGGATGTAGTTGTTGTTGGGATCCAGCTCCAGCGCCTTCTTGTATTCACCCAGCGCTCGCGCGAAATCGCCGTTGGCCTCCAGGGCCACCGCGAGATTGTTGTGCGCGCGGGCGTTGTTGGGCTCCCTGGTCACGGCCTGCTCGTAGCGGAATGCGGCTTCCCGCCAGAGTCCCTTCTTGGCGACCGAGGTGCCGAAGGCGAGCTGGGTCTTAGCCTGCTCCGTATGGCGGTACGAAGTACACGCGCCCGCGACAAGAAAGAAGAGAACGACGATTCGCGCTGGCTTCAAGCTCTCCCTCCGCCTCCAGAGGGTCGCTATTATAGGTTCCCGTTGATCGGGACATCGGAGAATTGTCGCCATCGTCCGGATGAAGGACTCGTTAAAAACGTGAGCTCGGCGTCGACCGGTCGGTGCGTGGCCCTCTCTTGGGCGCGCGGCCGCGAGCTGACCCCGCAACGCCTCTGGCCTGCCCTGCGAACCGCCGGAGGGCTGGACGCCCTTCTGTCATCCAATGAAGTGGATTTGTCCCGACTTTTGGGTTCTTCGGACCGCGCCCGGGCGGTCTTGCGCGCACCCGAGGATCGCGAATCGTTGCACTGGGCCGAGGAGATCGAGCGCACCGGCGTCAAGCTGGTCACGGCCTTCGACCCGGAGTTTCCGCGCCTGCTCGGAGAGATCGCGGATCCGCCCTTCCTGCTTTTCGTCATGGGGCGGATCGAGCGCCTTGCGCTTCCGGCCGTGGCCGTGGTGGGATCCCGCGAGGCCTCCCGCTACGGACGGGACGCCGCAGGGAGGCTCTCCCGCGACCTGTCGGCGGCGGGTGTCGCGGTGGTGTCGGGTTTCGCGCGCGGCGTGGACGCCGCGGCCCACGAAGCCGCGTTGGAAGGGCCAGGCGGCACGATCGCCGTTCTCGGATGCGGGCTGGACGTGGACTATCCGCGCGAGCACTCGCGTCTCAAGGATCGCCTCGCGTCCCAGCACCTGCTTCTCTCCGAATATCCGCCCGGAACCGAGCCGCGCCCGCAGAACTTTCCGATCCGAAACCGCATCATCGCGGGCTTATCCTCAGGCGTCGTGGTGGTCGAGGCCTCGCGGCGGTCGGGCTCGCTGATCACGGCCCGATTGGCCGCCGACTTTGGCCGCGACGTCTTCGCCGTGCCCGGCTCGATCTTTTCCGAGACCTCCTCGGGGGCCCACGAGCTGTTGCGCGACGGAGCGATCCTGTGCCGCGGAGCCGAGGACGTCTTAGCGGAGCTCTTCCCCTCCGTGGGCCCGCCGCAGCGGGTGGCCGGCGCGCTGCCCATGGATCTGTCCGCGGAGGCCCGGCGCGTGTTCGAGGCGTTGACGCGCGAGGAGTCGCTCTCGGCCGAGGATCTGGCGCAGGCCCTGGATTTTCCCGCGGCCACCGTGCTGGCGAGCCTGTTCGAGCTCGAAGGCGCGGGGTTGGCCTGCCCCGCGGAGGGAGGGCGCTACGCAATCCTCCAGCGCTGAAGGCTCGAAATCCCCCTTACTGCTGCGCGTGGACGGACTTACGCCGCGCGGGAATGCGGCATTGTTGGAATGGATGCAGCCCCGCGAGTTTGCGCTTTCCCGGAGGTTGTGAGACTTTCCGACGCCCTGAATGGATAAATCTGTCTGAATGGCTAAATCTCTCGTCATCGTCGAATCTCCCGCCAAGGCGAAGACCCTCGAGAAGTTCCTGGGCAAGGACTTCAAGGTCTTGGCCTCCTACGGACACGTGCGCGATCTGCCGCGCAAGGGACTCGGGGTCGATCGCGGCAATGCCTATCAGCCGACCTACGAGATCCTGGCCGGGAAAGAAAAGACGATCAACGAGTTGAAGAAAGCCGCCAAGAGCGTCGACAACGTCTACCTCGCGGCCGACCCCGATCGCGAAGGGGAGGCGATCTCCTGGCACCTCCAGGAGACCCTGAAGCCGGGCACCAAGAACACGATCTTTCGCCGGGTGCGCTTCAACGAGATCACCAAGAAGGCCGTCCTGGCCGCGATGGCCGATGCCGGCGAGATCGACGGGAGATTGGTCGACGCGCAGCAGGCCCGCCGGATCATCGACCGCCTGGTGGGCTACGAGGTCTCGGATCTGCTCTGGAAGAAGATTTGGCGCGGCTTGTCCGCCGGACGCGTGCAGACGGTGGCGCTGCGGATCATCTGCGAGCGGGAGAGCGAGATCGAGGCGTTCATTCCAGTGGAGTACTGGTCCATCGACGCCACGGTCCAGGGCGCATTGCCGCCGGCCTTCACCGCGCGGCTGTCCTCCTTCGAGGGGGAGAAGCTCAAGTTCGACGGCTCGGATCCCCGGTTGGGCGACGAGGCGGCCGCCCTGCGGGTCCGCGACGCCGTCGCGTCGGCGACGTGGACCGTCGCATCCGTCGAAAGTTCCGAGCGGCGCAAGAATCCGGCGCCTCCGTTCATCACCTCTCAACTGCAGCAGGCCGCCGCTCGGCGGCTGGGGTTCGCCGTCCGCCGCACGATGCAGATCGCGCAGCGGCTCTACGAGGGCCGCGAGGTCCCGGGGCGGGGCACCGTCGGACTGATCACGTACATGCGCACCGACTCGACCCGCGTCTCGGAAGACGCGCTCCACGCCGTGCGCGACTTGATCGAGAAGCAGTACGGGCCCGACTCCAAGCCCGAGTCGCCGCGCTATTTCAAGAGCCGGCGCGACACCCAGGACGCGCACGAGGCGATCCGGCCGACGTACCTGGACCTTCCGCCCGAGGAGGTCGCCAAGCACGTGGCCCCCGAGGAAGCGAAACTCTACCGTTTGATCTGGGAGCGGTTCGTCGCGTCGCAGATGACGCCCGCCGTCTACGACACGACCGCCGCCGAGATCTCGGCGGGGCCGGCGATGTACCGGGCGTCGGGCTCGACGCTCAAGTTCCCCGGATACCTCGCGGCCTACGGGATCTCCGCCGAAGAGGAAGAGGAGACCGACAAGGACTCGCCCAAGCTTCCACCCCTGACGCAGGGGGAGACGCTGAAGCTTCTGGAGCTCAAACCCGAGCAGAAGTCGACACAGCCTCCGCCGCGCTTCAACGAGGCCTCGCTGGTGAAGTTCCTGG
>JBDTXY010000009.1:0-19109 GCA_040005945.1 Acidobacteriota bacterium | reverse complement strand
CCTGACGCAGGACTGCGCGTACTGTCAGGCGCACGGCCTCAGGGCATAATCACCGGGTGAAAAACTCTTGGCTCTTCGGAGTCTTCGGGGCGGCTCTGATCGGTCTCTCCCCGCTGTTGGCGCAGGAGCCCACGCCTCCCCCGCCGGATCCCGTCTTGGTCGGCGCCGGCGACATCGCCGACTGTTCGGAGATCGAGTCCGCCCGCAAGACGGCCGCGCTGGTCGAGCAGATCGGAGGGACCGTCTTCACGCTCGGCGACAACGCGTACGGCTCCGGCACGCCGGAGCAGTTCGCCAACTGCTACGCGCCCACGTGGGGACGGTTCAAGGACCGAACCCGGCCCGCGGCCGGCAACCACGACTACCTGACGCTGGGCGCGGCCGGCTACTTCGCCTATTTCGGGGCCGCGGCCGGAGACCCCAAGAAGGGCTACTACAGCTACGACCTGGGAGCCTGGCACGTGATCGTCATCAACAGCAACTGCCAGGAGATCGGTGGATGCCAGAAGGGCTCGACGCAGGAGAAGTGGCTGCGCGAAGACCTGGCCGCCCATCCCGCCCTCTGCTCGGCGGCGATGTGGCATCAACCGCGCTTCTCCTCGGCCGACCACGGAGACGATCCCGGGATGAGCGCCATCTGGAAGGCGCTCTACGAGGCCGGCGCCGAGCTCGTCCTCTCCGGCCACGACCACACCTACGAACGGCTCGCGCCGATGGATGATCGCGGCGGCAGCGACCCGCAGAAGGGAGTGCGCCAGTTCGTCGCCGGGACGGGCGGGCGCTATCTCTACAACTGGGGCACGATCCATCCGACCAGCGAGGTCCGAAACAACCAGACCTTCGGCGTTTTGAAGCTGACCCTCCATCCGGACTCCTATGATTGGCAGTTCGTGCCGGCCGATGGATCGGGTTTCACGGACTCGGGGTCGGCGAAGTGCCACTGAGGGGAAATTGGAAGTTGTGAATCGTGAACTGTGAACGGGGGACAGATGGCTGAAAGTTGCGCGCACCTGAACGCGATCCACGAGGTCAAACCGAGCGCGGCGGGCTGCGAGGACTGCTTGAAGATCGGGGACCGGTGGGTTCACCTGCGCCTGTGCCTGACGTGCGGGCACGTCGGCTGCTGCGACTCGTCCAAGAACAAGCACGCCAGCGCCCACTTCCGCGCCACGAAGCACCCGATCATCCAGTCCTTCCAGCCCGGCGAAGATTGGCGTTGGTGTTACATCGACGAGGTCTACCTCTGACGAGGCCGCGTCGAGGACTCTTCGAACGGCGATTCGTCGCCCTCCCGCTCTCCGCCCTCATCTGGGCCGCCGACGTCGCGATCGTCATCGCGTGGACGCCGATCGTGGCCGCCTACCGGCTCGCCACCTTCCGGCAGGACGCGAACCGCGAGCGTGTCGGCCGCCTGCTGCGAAACGCCGGCGTGCTGGCCGTGAGGATCAACCCCTTCTGGGATTTTCGCGTCGTCGATCCGGCTCCGCCGGGCGGCCCGGCCCGCGCCCACCTCTTCGTGGCGAATCACCGTTCGATGGCGGACGTGTTCCTGCTGTGTCTGCTGCCGTGGGAGATGAAGTTCCTTTCCAAGGAGTCCGTCTTTCGGATCCCGCTGCTGGGATGGCTCATGCGGACCGCGGGCGACATCCCGATCGCGCGCGGCGACAAGGACAGCGCGCGGGACGCCCTCGAGCAGATGCGCCTCCGGCTCCGGGAGGGGAGTTCGGTCGTCGTATTTCCCGAAGGGACGCGCAGCGCCGATGGATCGCTGGCGCCTTTTCGCGAGGGCGCCTTCCGGCTCGCGATCGAGCTCGGCGTGGACATCGTGCCCCTGGCGATCCACGGCACGGAGACGGCGCTGCCCAAGCATTCGCTGGTCTTTCAACGGACGGCCGCGGCGGTGACGGTCCTGCGCGCGATCTCCCCGCGGGGCTTGGGCGCGGCCGACGCGCCGCGGCTGGCGGAGCGCGTCCGCGGAGAGATTGCGCGCTACCTCGGAGTCGACGCGACCTCGGAGTAGAGTAGCCCGGTGAATTTGCTGGACATGAATCTGGTCCTCGAAGCGCGCCGCGCGCTGGAAGGGCGCATCCGCCGCACCCCTATTGAACCCTCGCCGCAGCTCTCCGAAGCGGCGGGAGTGCCGGTCTCGCTCAAGCTCGAGTCGTTCCAGCTGACCGGATCCTTCAAGATCCGCGGGGCCTTTTTCCGGCTGCTAAAGCTGTCCGCCGAAGAGCGCCGGATCGGAGTCGTGACCTGCTCGGCCGGAAACCACGGCAAAGCCATCGCCTACGTCGCTCGCGAGCTCGGCCTGCCGGCCAGGGTGTACGTCCCGCGCAGCGTGGACGAGTCCAAGTATCAGTCGATCCTGGCGATGGGCGCTGACGTGGTGCGGTCCGACTTCGACGGGTTCGACGAGACCGAGACCCTCGCGAGGGCCGCCGCGCAGGGCTCGGCGCGCCCGTACGTGTCCGCCTACGACGACCCGGGGATTCTGGCGGCCAACGGCGGCACGCTCGCGGCCGAGGTGCTGGAGGATGCGCCGCACGCGCGGACGTTCGTGCTGCCGGTCGGCGGCGGAGGCCTCTCGGGCGGCTTCGCCTACTACGCCAAGGAAAGGCTTCCCGAAGCCCGCATCATCGGCTGTCAGCACGTGCTGTCCCCGGCGCTGGCGCTCTCGCTGAAAAAGGGCGAGGCCGTCACGCGGTTGCCGCCGGTCGCGACGACGGCCGGCGGTCTGGAGGGAGGCATCGGCCGCACCGGATTCGGCGTGCTCAAGGACCGGATCGACGGCGTGGCGCTGCTCTCGGAGGAGGATATCTTCGAGGGCGTGCGTTTCATGTTGAGCCAGCACCAGTACTTGATCGAGCCGTCCTCGGCCGTGACGGTCGCCGCGATCCTCACGAAGAAGACCGGGACGCTGAGCTCGCCGACGATCGCCGTGATCTCGGGGCGCAACGTCGCGCTGTCCACGGTTCGGAGGATTCTCTCCTGATGCGCTTAGTCGGCCTGCAGGAGATCCGCCGGTCGATCGGCCTTGCCGAATCGATCGCGGCCATGCGTCAGGCCGTAATCGCGCAGTCGCGGGGCGAGTGCGACACGCCGATGCCCATGCACCTCGATCTGGCGCCGGGGGGCGGCGGAGAAGTTCACATCAAGTCGAGCTATCGGAAGGGCGGCCCGCACTTCGCGCTGAAGATGGCCGGCAGCTTCGCCTCGGGACCGTACGGCATCATGTTGCTGATCTCGGCGAAGACCGGCAAGACCGCGGTCTACTTCGACGACGGCGGATACCTCACGGACCTGCGCACGGCCGCCGTCTCCGCGATGGTCGCCAAGGAGCTGGGCCGGACCGACTCGGCGCTTGGGATCCTGGGAACCGGAGTCCAGGCGCGCCTCCAGGCACAGCTCCATGCCCAGGTCTTGAAGCTCAAGGAGGTTTTCGTCTGGGGCCGCAACCCCGAGCGCGCGGCCGCCTGCGTGGCCGACATCGGCGCGGCGCTACCCGGAGTCAAGGTGGCCGTGGCGGCATCGCCCGAGGAAGTCGGGACTCGCAGCAAGCTGATCGTGACCGCCACCGCGTCGCGCGAGCCGCTGCTCCGGGTTCGCGACGTGCAGCCCTTCTCCCACATCTCCGCGGTCGGCGCCGATTCGGCCGGCAAGCAGGAGTTGAGCGGGGAGATTTTGCGCCGCGCGTCGCTCCTGCTCGTGGACTCGCTGGCCCAATGCGAGAAACTGGGCGAGCTCCAGCACACGCTCTCCGAGAAGCGGCGCGCGGTGGAGATCGGCGCGTTCTGCGAGCGGCCCACCAGCTACCCCCGCAACGGGATCACCGTCGCCGACTTCACCGGCCTGGGAGCCGAGGACCTCTACATCGCCGAAGCGTGCGCCGAAAGGCTGGCGCTGTGACGCGAGCGCTCCGCGAGGAGCTGGCCGCTCGCGGCGTGGGAGGCAAGGACGGGTTTCGCTGGCGCGGCCACGAGATCTCGCGGCTGGAGGGCTTCAGCGACGCGGTGTTCGCGTTTGCGGTGACGCTCCTGGTCGTCTCCCTCGAGGTGCCGCGGACGTTCACCGAGCTCACGCAGGTCATGCGCGGCTTCCTCGCGTTCGCGGTCTGTTTCACGCTGCTGATCGTGATCTGGAGGGAGCACTACGTCTACTTCCGGCGCTACGGGCTGCAGGACAACATGACCGTCTGGTTGAACGCGGGGCTGCTCTTCGTCACGCTCTTCTACGTCTATCCGCTCAAGTTTCTCTTCACGCTGTTTCTGGCGCCCGTGACGGGCACCCCCACCGTCGTGACCCGGCCCGGAGGGGTCACCGAGCCCGTGATCGAGATCCGCCAGCTTCCGGCGCTCTTCGGGATCTATGGAGCCGGGATCATCGCGCTCTACATCTTCATGGGGCTGCTTTACGTGCACGCCTACCGCCGCCGCGCGGCCCTTGAGCTCACGCCCCTGGAGGCCTTCGACACGCGCGCCAGTATCCGCGCATGCGTTCTGGCGGCGTGCGTCGGCGCCATCTCGATCGCGGTCGCGTTCACGGTGCCGCCCCAAATGGTGGGGTTGGCGGGTTTCGTCTACTTCCTCTTCGGCCCGGTCTTGGCCGTGCACGGCACGGTCACCGGAAAACGCCGCCGCGCACTGGAGAATGCCTCGAGTTAGGGGGCCTTCGCGGCGCTCCCGCCGGCTTCGCGCCGGAAGAGCAACCGCAGGGACACGGTGTCTTCCCCGCGGCGCACGACTAAGACCGATGCGTCCCCCCAGCGCTTTGCGGCCATGACTCGCGCGAGCGTCTCGCGGTCGGGCAGCGGCGTCCCGTCCAACGACACCAGCACGTCCCCGTCCCGCACGTCCGCATGCTGGCCGGGCGAGTCCTTCTCCACGTTGATAACCTCCAGCCGCGGCTGACCCTCCACCGGCCGTGTCGAGACGCCGAGGTCCGGGAAGAGCGGATCGCCTTCCGGCGGAACGCCCCAGAGGAAGTTCGCGTACGACGCGCGCGCGGCACGGACCGGCTTCTGGTGGACGTCGGCCACCGGCACCGGGATGATCGAGGCGATCCTGCCGGCGAACCACTGCCGCGCCTGGCGTTCGATCCCGAGGCCGTACTCCACGTGCCCCGCGCCCACCAAGACCACCAGGATGGCCTTCGGATCGGCATCCTGTTCCAGCGCGTGGAGGGCCTGGAACGCCATCGTCGCGTCCCAGGTGCACTGCGCGTTGAGCATCGCCTGCCATTGCTCCTCGCTCATGCCGGCGTGGAAGCTCGCGTCCTCGAAGGAGGCCCGAAAGAGGCGCATGTGGTCGGCGCTGCCCGTGTCGATCTTGGTGGGAATGTGAGCTGCCTCCTCCGGCGTGAGGCCCTGGAACCCCTTCTTGCGGACCGCGGAGACGACCTCTCGCGGCGCGTTGACCCCGAAGACGCGAAGCCGGTTCTCCCGGGCGAAGAGGAAGATGTCGCGGTAGTAGAACCAGTTGTAGCCCCAGTGCTTGTACCAATGGGAGGACTCCAGGAACGCGTCCTCCGAGAGCTTGCCGGCGCTCCAGTCGTCCAGAGCGGACTGCGCGGTATAGGGGTACATCTCGAGCCCCACGAGGACATGACGGCCCGCCCGGTGCAGCTCTTCGATCACCCGCCTTTCGACGGCGTGCGAATCCATGTCCGTGTGCTCTTCGCCCACCAGCAACAGCCGGACGTCGGTGAGCTTCCCGGGCAGCTCCGACGGCGTTAGGACGGCGCCGGATCCCGTATCGGTGATCGCGTCCAGCACGACCGCGGCGTCGCGGTCCCTGCGGGCGGGATCTCCAATCGGGAGACGCAGGATCTCCTCCGCGGAGAGCGACGCGCCGAAAACCAGGAACGTCGCCGCCATCCCCTTTCGCCACTGCGAAGGCATCATGATTTTCCGGTCCTTTCAGAGATCGAGAGATAGAAGCGCGCCACGACCGCGGAAAGCGCGATGCACAGCGAGAGCGCCGCCCAGATGGCGCTCTGCGCCCGCCAGCGCTCCCAATCGATCCGCCAGCGCCGGTTGGAAAAGATCAGAAACGCCACGGGGCCCAAAGGGATGAAGTATCTCCCCTGCAGGCTGCCGATCGCCCGGGACCCGTAGGGGGTCCAGATCACGTACAGCAGCGTCGCGATCCAGACGAGGCTCGCCACCAGCACACACGTCAGCAGCCGTCGCTGGCTCGTGCTCAGAAATGCGGGGCCCTGGCCGCCCGTAAGAGCGGCCACGACGATTCCCAGAAGGATCGCCGCGATCAGGGGCGGAGGCAGGCGCGTATCGATCCACCCGAGCTTGCCGATGTACTGGTCGGCCAACGCCGTGGCTTCGCGCGCCAGCTGCGCGAGCAGGAGGCCCGCGAAGTCCAGCGGATGTCCCGCAATCGACTGGAGCTGCCGCGCCGGCGCAAACGGCGTCCCTCGGGACAGCGGCGGATAGATGTCCCGGATGGCCAGAGTCCATGCGGCCATGGTTGCCCCGCAGGCGGCGATCGACAGCGCGGCCCACGCATTGCGCCGCCGCCGGGAACCCAACGCCTCGGCAGGCACCAGGAATGCCAGAGCCGACAAGAGCACGTAGCCGGGTTTGGTCAGGCCCAGGATCGCCGTGAGGAGAAGCCACAGCCCGAAGTTCCGGCGCGTCCAAGTGCTCCGGCCGCCCAGCGCCAGGCGGAGTGCGGCCGCCGTCAGGAGAAAACAGAAACCGTTGGTGAAGGCATCCGCGGAGACCGACGCCGCCAGGAACACCGCCGTCGGCGTTAACGCGAGCAGAAAGAAGACGGGCCGGCACAACGGCGCCGCCCGGATCGCCCACGCGAAGAGGGCCGCCGAAACCGCCACGCTCGCCAACCGGCCCGCATAGAGAAGCAGCAGAACGGAGTCGGTGAGGAGGCGAGCCGCCGCGATCCCCAGCGCCGCGGGCAGATAGGGCACGACGCTGTAGGCCGAGGTCATGAAGGGCACGAAGATTCGGTTCCGCGAATCGAGGCGCACTCCGAACGCGCCGCGAATCGCCCGGGTGTCCACCCGGCGCTCGGGATGAAAGGGAACGCGCTCCGAGAGTTGGCCGGCCAGGTGCGGCAGGCTGTACGGGAGCCAGTCGCCGCTGCTCCCGTCGCGGCCCACGGGAAGGAATCGCCCCTCCGAGACCAGGAAGGCCCGGAAAAAGTGTTGCGGCTCATCCGGCGCCTGGAACGGCGGCGTGACGAGCGCGAAGAGGATTCCGAAGATCAGAAGCAGGAGCAGCGCGAGGGCGGACCACCGATTCGCCTCGCCGCGGCCTCCGGCGTTCGGGGTCAACCGATCCGCGCGCCGCGCGTCGACGGCTCTATCTCCACGGCTGGATCGACAGGACCTCGACCTGGCCTTCGGGCAGGTTCACGCGGTCACCCGGGCGGGAGCCCAGGAGCCGCTGCGCAAACTCCGACTCGTACGAATAGATCGCGTCCTCGGGCTTGGAGTCCCATGGCCCCAGGATCGTGAAATCCCGCTCGGTTCCCGTCGCGTCGCGCATCCGCACGCGCGTGCCGACCCGAACCTCCGAGACGTCGATCTTGGAGGAGTCCAGCGTGCGCGTGCGCGAGAGCTCGTCGGCTAAGGAGGCGATGCGCGCCGAGAGATACTCGTGCTTCTGCCGCGCGGCGTGGTACTCGAAGTTCTCCGACAGGTCGCCGTGCTCCTTGGCCGCCTTCATCGCCTCGGAGTTGGCGGGCAGATCCACCTGCCTGAGGCGGATCAGCTCCTGGCGCTTGCTTTCGATCGATTCCGCGGTCGCGTAGAGGTAGTCGCGCGCCGGGGCCCGCAGCTCCGGAAACTTCATCAACAGCGCTTCCCGCACGGTCGCGCGGCGGTGCTCCTCCAGGCCGAAGACCCGGTCCATGCCATGAAGGAAGGATCGCGCCTCCTCCTCCGAGGCCGCCGAGCGCACCAGCGAGACCGCGAATCCGCCGGGCTCGAAAAACTCCTTCATGCGGGAGCGCAGTCCCGAGAACTCGTCCATGCGCAGGGCGTCGCTCAAGGTCAGGAAGAGCGAGGCCGGCTCCGACTTGCCCTCGGCGTGCATGCGTTCGCAGATCCAGACGAAGGCGCGCGGCGCCGAGCGCGGGGAACGCAGGATCTTGCGGGTGAGATCGGTGGCGCGGTCGCCCAACGCGCCGAACAGCATGGTCAGGGCCCGGCCGTCTTCCTCCCGGGCGATCTGCTCCATGAAGATCTCCGCCCAGTCCGCGCGGCTTTCGCGGATCGCCTCGAAGGCTCTCTCCCGGGCCAGGTGATCCTTGATGTTGGGCAGGGTCTTGCGAAGGTCTCCGGCGGCCAGAAGCTCCGCGGCGGAAAAGGCCTCGGGCTCGCCGGGCATCAGCTTGGCGGCGGCTTGCGACAGCTCCCAGGCCATCGCCGGATGCGCGGCGCCGGCCCGCTTGGCCTCATGCGCCAGGGATTGCCCCATGAATCGGGCCAGCTCCTTGGAGCGTTTGGCGTGCTTGCGGGCGAGATCCATCTTGGCGGCGGGCTTGGCCTTCTCGAAGCTCTCCCGCACGCTGCCTTCGGCCGCGCCCGCGCTGTCCGTCCACGCCACGACGGCGGACTTGGCGCTGCCGGATACCAGGATCTGCGGGTGCTTGCGCGCTGCGGTCCAGAACGACGACCAACGCTCCTCGCCCACCACCCGCGACACGTGCTCCTTGATCTCCGCGACCGTCATGGATCGTCCGAAGCTGGCCAGGAGCCAGCGCACGGTCTCCGGAGCATCCTTTTCGGCCAGATCCGCGACGGCCTGCGGATCTTCGACCCGGCGGCGCAGAAAATGCTCCTCCGGCAGGCGCGTCAGGTTCTTCTCGGCCGAGACCAGCGAGAGCGGCACGCGCACACCCGCGACCTCCAGCCGCATCACGTCCAGCGCCGGGTTCATGTCGACCAGGCGGCCGGCGCCGCGGACCGGCATGAGGTAGATGTCTCCCGGGAGAAAGCGCAGCCAGCGAGAGATCTTCCCCGCCACTTCCGACGGATCCGAAGCGCTTTCCACCGGAAACTGGGCGAGCACGGCCGAGAGCACGGGGTGTCCGGCGAACCGCGCCCGCAGGGCATCCGCCAGCGCCTTTCGGATCGCGGCGTCCGTGGGCGACATCCGCGCGATCTCGAGCAGGACCCGGATCTTCTCGTCGCCTTCGTGGCAGTCCGCCAGGAAGCGGAGCCAGGCCAGCGCGGAGGCCCCGCTCCCCTTCTTCTTGACGGCCGCGGCGACGGCGAAAAAGAGGTCCAGATCTCCCGGCGTCGCCTCCATCCTCTGGGTCCAGAGCGCCTCGAGCGCGTCGAATTTCTTCTCGTCGATGAGGACTTGGAATTCGGGGGGGATCGGTGAGGGGAATGGCGTCATGGACCGTTGATAGTACGACGAGATCAGAAGACGTCCACGGCCGGAGCCCGCAGGAGCTCCGGCAGGGGGGTCACGCCCAGTCCCGGAGCCTCCGACGCCGCCATCCGCCCGTTCTGCCGCCTCGGGGCTCCTTCGGCCGTGCGCACCTCCGTGTAGCTGTTGAAGTCGGTGGCCGTGAACAGGAACTCCGTGGGCGTCGAGTGCGCCAGGTGCGCGATCGCGGCCGTCGCCACGTCGCTGCCCCAGGTGTCCTCGATTGTCATCGCGATGCCCATCGAAACGCACAGGTCGCGGGCCTGCCGCGCGCGGGTCAATCCCCCGAACTTGGAGATCTTGATGTTGACCACGTCCATCGCGAGATCGCCGGCCGCCCGCAGAAGGATTCCGATGCCGTCGATCGTCTCGTCCAACACGAAGGGATGGTCCGTGCGCCGCCGCACCGACAGGTTTTCTTCGTAGGACAGGCACGGCTGCTCGATGTAGACGTCCTCATCGCGCACGCCCCGGATCACGCGCATCGCCTGGTGCGGGAGCCATCCCGTGTTTGCGTCCGCCACCAGCACGTCCTCGGGGTCCAGCACAGAACGCACCGCGCGGATGCGCGCGATGTCGGACTCCGGGTCCGCGCCGACCTTGAGCTGGAAGCGGCGGTATCCCTCGCCGCGATACGAGGCGACTTTGCGCGCCATCTCCTCCGGAGACTCCTGGGAGATGGCGCGATACAGCACGAAGTCCTCGCCGTACCGCCCGCCCAGCAGCGCCGCGACCGGCAGGCCCGCGGCCTGACCCAGGATGTCCCAGCAGGCGATGTCGATGCCGGACTTGACGTACGGATGTCCCTTGAGCGCCCCGTCCATCCGGCGGTTCAGGCGCTCCAGCTCGCGGGGGTCTTCGCCGATTAAGTGCGGTGCGAGCACGGAGAGTCCGGCGCGAACGCCTTCCGCATAGGCCGGCAGGTAGGCCGGTCCCAGCGGACAGACCTCCCCGTGCCCGACCAGTCCGCCGTCGGTCTCCACACGCACCAGCGTGCTGTCGAAGAGCGCGACCGACTTGCCTCCGGACCATCGGTACACGCCCTCGGAGAGCGGCAGCTCCAAGCGATACGCTGCGATCCTGCGGATTTTCATGCGGGCGCAATGCTAACCCGAAGGTAGGATGAATCCCCGTGCTCCCTGCCAAGCTGGCGCTCTTTGTGGCCCTCGGCCTCGTCACCGCGGTGTTCCTCGCGGCGTGGCTCCGGGCCGCGGCCCGCGAGAAGGGACGGTCGCGCCCCAACGCCCTCCATCTCGCGATCGGGTTCGTGACGAACTTTTTCGACACCCTCGGCATCGGCTCCTTCGCTCCCACGACCTCGATCTTCAAGTTGAAGCGCCTGGTGCCCGACGAGCGGATTCCCGGCACGCTCAACGTGGGACACGCCTTGCCGACGATCGCCCAGGCCTTCATCTTCATCGCGATCGTCGAGGTCGAGATGGCCACGCTGGCCGGCATGATCGCGGCGTCGGTCGCCGGCGCGTGGCTGGGCGCCGGAGTCGTCGCGTCCTGGCCCCGGCGGCGGGTTCAGATCGGAATGGGGCTGGCCCTGCTGGCGGCGGCGTCCTTCTTCGCCATGACCAACTTGGGCCTCTTCCCGGCCGGCGGCGAGACGCTGGGACTCTCGTCTCCGCTACTCTGGGTCGGCCTGGCCGGAAATTTCGTTCTGGGCGCGCTGATGAGCCTGGGAATCGGCCTCTATGCGCCGTGCATGATTCTGGTGGCCTTGCTGGGCATGAATCCCAAGGCCGCCTTTCCGATCATGATGGGATCCTGCGCCTTTCTCATGCCGATCGGGAGCCTTCGCTTCATCCGCAAGGAGAGCTACAGCTTGACGGCCGCGGTGGGCCTGACGCTGGGAGGCATCCCGGCGGTCTTCCTGGCCGCGTTCATCGTCAAGTCGCTGCCGCTGACGGCGCTGCGCTGGATGGTCTTCGCGGTGGTCATCTACACGGCCGCGGCGATGTTGCGCTCGGCGGTATCGCGCTCCCCCCTGCCCGCGCTCGGCGACGACGGGTGAAGGCGGCGGCAGCCGCCGCGGGGAGCCGACGTCGGCCTGCTATCCTACGCCGCAGGGACGGGGTGTCTCGGTCCGGCTGCCTCGAAACGTTCTGGGCGGGACGAGTCCTCACGCTTCCCGGAGGACTGCCCATGGACCGCCGTTTCCTTTGGATCGCCCTTGCCACGTTGACCTGCGCCGGCCTCGCGTCGTCGGCTTCGGCTCAGGCCCCGGCTCCAGCTCCCCCCAAGAGCCCCGCCGCCAAGGCTCCGGCGGCGGCTCCGACCCCGACGGCCGCCCAGAGCGCCGCGGCGATGGAGTTCTTCAAGGCCATCAAGCTGGAGGAATCGATTCCCGGCACCAGCGCGGCCATGATCGATTCGGAGCTGAGCCGCAATCCCGGGATGGCGCCGTACCGCGACGTCATGGTGAACTGGCTCAAGAAATACATGACCTGGAAGGCGATGCTGCCCGAGCTGATCCAGGCCTACTCCGAGACGTACTCGGAGGCCGAGCTCAAGGACCTGACCGCGTTCTATAAGACGCCGGTCGGCCAGAAGTCGCTCCAGAAGGCCCCGGAGCTGGTGCAGAAGACCGCCATGATCGGCGCCAAGCTCGGCCAGGAGCACTCCGAGGAGCTCAAGACGCTGATGAACGCCCGCCGCGACGAGCTCATGAAGCAGCAGGAAAAATCCCAGGGTGGACCGGCGTCGAAGGTGCCCGCCAACAAGGCGCCCGCACCCGCGAAGCCGGCCACGCCGGCGCCCAAAAAGCCGTAGCCTCCGGTTCGATCGGGTCTATCTTGCGGCGTGTCGGTTTTCCGACAGCGACCGCAGAAAGCTGCCCGGAAGCGTGCCCCGAATCGAGACGCTGTCGCCGTCGCTGTCGATCTCGAAGCGGCGCAGGACCGAGACCAGATCGGGAGACTTGTCGGCAACGGCCAGGCGCCACATCGCGAGCATGCCGCGCAGCGAGTCGGCGATCAGATTGCGATTCTCCGCGTCGCTGGACAGGCCCGCGGCGGACAGATCGACGGAGTCCCCGTGGACGACCGCCGAGACCGCCAGCAGCGAGACCGACTTCATCGCGCCCATGAGCGCCTGGGACGGTTCCCCGGCGTTGCCCGCGGCGCGGCGCGCGGACGGGAGACGGGTCAGGTCGACCAGCGCCCAGGCGGACGCGTCGCGGTCGACGCGCCCGAGGTGGCGGCCGATCCCCTGTCCCGACGTCAACCCTCCCTCGCCGCCGCTCTCCTTACGCGCCAGAGCCGCGACGACGGCGTTCTCGTTTCCGCAGACGAGGAGGTTGCGGTTGACCAGCGCGACCGCGCCCGGCTCCTGCGAATCGGCGGTTCCGGCACTCTGGGCCAGCCGGTAGAAGACGCCGTTGGCGGAGTCCTGGCGCTTGCCTCCGCGAGAGGTCAGCGCGGCGGTAATCCGGTTGAGATCGAACCGGCCCTCGAAGATGACCAAGCCGGCCTCGGCCTCGCCGGGAGCGCTGCCCGGCGACATCGCGATGATCACGGTGTCGATGTCTTCGCGCGGCGTCAACCCGGTGTCCGCCAGGAACCGGGCCGCGTCTCCGTCGCCCGACATCCGGTCGACGTCGGCGAAGACCTTGGCCGCCAACGGAGACGCGCGCAGCGCGTTCCAATGGACGACGCCCACGGTCGCCGCGCTGGCGGGCACCAGGGCGAGCGGATCTTCCGTGCGTCGCACGGCCAGCGCCGGCAGAGCGCCGAGGACCGCGAATGCGAGGGCCAGAGCGAGGCGGAGAGCCAGACGTGAGCGGTTCATGTCAGAAGTCCTTTCTGGAAAAAATCCAGGCCGAGAGGGAGAGCGCCACGGCGCCGAAGAGCGCCGTGGAGCCGTAGACGGCGAGATGGTCGATGTGGGCCAGACGCTCGGGGGCCTCGGTTCCGGCCACGAGCGCCACGGTCGCCTGCCCCAGCTCCGCGGTCTTGGGCAGGACCCAGTAGAGACCCTTGACGACTGCCGCGGCGGCGGCGGCGGAGACCGCCGCGGCGATCCGGTCGCGCGCGACCAGGATCGCCGCGAAGAAGAAGATGGCATAGGTCGCCATGAGCGACACGCCGGTCGAAGAGGTCACCACGCCGATCAGGAAAGCGAAGGCCAGCAGGGTGGCGACCATGAAGAGAATCACGGCTCCCGAGAGCAGGAAGCGGGGATGGAAGATGCGCGTCTTCCAGACGACGATGAGCCACATCGATCCGATCAAGTAGAGGATGTTGGCCGCCGCCAGGAGCAGCCCTCCCGCGTAGCGGGACAGCAGGAGCGCCACGCGCCCGACCGGCCGGGACAGGTACAGATCGATCGTGCCCTTCTCCTGGAGGCGAGGCACCAGGTGCGCCGTCGCGAAGAGGGCCATGAACGTTCCCACCAGGTAGAGGAACCCGGAGAATCCGGACTCGAAGCCCAGCACGATCTTGTCGATCTCGACGCCTCCCGTCTCCACCGCCTGACCGAACAGCCGGGCGCCGGCCAGCGCTCCGTTGACGATATCCAGGTTGACGCCCAGGGCGAAGATCAGGATGAAGAGCGAGGAGAGGACGAAATACGCGATCAGCACCCAGCGCGCCGCCGCCTCTCGGAAGACCTCCTGCACGCTGGCGGCGAAGGCCCTCATGACACGCCGTCCTTCGGATCGCCGCCCGCTTTCACCAGGTCGACGAAGACGTCCTCGAGGCTCGACTTGAGTGGCGCGAGCTCCTGGAGCATGGCGCCCCCGGCCCGCAGCCGGTCGACCAGAGCGTTGAGGTGGTCGACGTCGCGGGCCGTCAGGTCGAAGTGTCCGTTGACCCGGTCGACCGACGCGCCGGTCTCGCGCATCGCGGCAACCAGTCGGTCATCCACGCCGGTCGCGACGAGACGGTAGCGCGAGCCCGAAGCCGTCAGATCGTCGATCCGGCCCTCGGCAACGATCTTGCCCGACCGGAGCACGGCCACGCGGTCACAAGTGCGCTCGATCTCGGAGAGCAGGTGCGAGTTGAGCAGGATCGCTTTCCCGGCCGCCGCTTCCTCTTGCAGGAGGTCCCGGATCTCGCGCCGCCCGACCGGATCGACACCGTCGGTCGGCTCGTCCAGCAGCAGCACGTCGGGCGAATGGATCAGCGCGGAGGCCAGGCCCAACCGCTGCGTCATGCCCTTGGAGAACTTCTTGACGCGCACGTCGCTCCAATCCGAGAGGCGCACGCGGGCCAGCAGCTCGGCCGTGCGGCGGCGGAGCGTCTTGCGGTCCATCCCGGACATCTGGCCGAAGACCATGAGCGTCTGGCGGGCCGTCAGATAGCCCGGGAAGCGGTGCCCCTCGGGGAGGTATCCGACGCGGCGGCGGCTCTCCGGGTCGGACGCGGGAAGACCCAGCAACTTCGCCGACCCGCCGGTCGCGTACGTCAACCCCAGAAGGATCTTGACGATCGTGGTCTTGCCGGCGCCGTTAGGTCCCAACAGGCCAAAGACTTGGCCCGGCTCGACCCGCAGGCTGACCCCGTCCAAGGCCGTGATGCGGCGAGACTTGACCCGCGATCCGTAGACCTTACGGAGCCCCTCCGCCTCGATGGAGAACGCCATGTGATCTCAAACGAATCTTGCGGAACAAAGTTCGGGCGCGCGCCTACTCGTTTTGGGACCAGGGAGGGGTTATACCGTTCATCCGGGCGTAGGCGATCGACTGCCCAAGATGCTCGTGCATGTGGTTCAACATGCGCAGCAGCACCTGGCGCTCGGTCATCTCGCGGTCGCCGAACGTCTTGACCTTCTTGTTGAGGTCGGAGTCGGTCACGCCGTTGGCCGCCGCCTTCGCGTTGTCCACCGACTTCTTGAGCAGCGCGACGATCTTCGCCTTGTCGGTCACGCTCTTCTCGCTCTCGCGAGTGATGCCCTCCATCCGCGGGACGCCGAGGAAGCTCGGCAGGGTCGAGTTGCCGGCGACGACGTGCACGTACACCTCGCCCACCGAGCGCACGCCCGGGGCCGGGCGCCAGGAGTACTTGTCGGCCGGCATGGCCTGCGCGAGGTCGATCAGCTTCTTGCCGACGTCGTCGATCTCCGCGATGTAATCGACGCGGAAACCCGTCGGGGCCGGCCGCACCGCGATCACCTGGGTGCTGGTCGTGGTCGGGGCCTGGGCACTCACGATCGCGGCGGAGCCCGCCAGCAGAGCGCCGAAAAGAACTCGTCGCGACTTCATCTTCGTCCCCCTTTAGCTGCCGATCTTGGGCGCGGCCGCGACTGGCGGAATTTGAGCTTCCTGGACGGCCGCGTTGAACGCCTTCAGATCGTGGTCGAGAATTCCTTGGAATTCGGTCTGGATCCCATCCAGCCGTTCCTTCAGGAGCGAATAATACTTCGCCGAGCCCGGCGTCGGCTTGGCGTCGGCGCTGGCCACGACTGCCGCGAGGTACGTCCAGTCGTGATCCAGCTTGGGCTCGTAGTTGAGATCGTCTTCATCGGCCAGGATCTTCGGATTGGTCAGCTTCTCCTCGACGCCGGTCAGCTTCGCGGCCAGGTCCACCGCCTGTTTCTTCAGCGCGTCGCCCTTGCCCAGGCGCTGCGCGCGCTCGGCCAGGTCCTTGACCTGCTGGCGGAGGTCCCGAATCTTCAAGACCGCCGTGTGCGTGTCGGAGAGCCGGTCGCGGATCGACTTGAGCAGGTCGTACTGGGCCTTCATGTCCTGGGCCGCCGCGAACCCCGCCGGATGGGGCACGACCTCGAAGTTCTCCGCGGAGGTCTTGTCGTGGACCGTCAAGCGCACCGTGTACGTGCCAGGGGCGACCTTGGGTGAGGCCTTGGTCCCCTCGTTGAAGACGGCCTTGGGCGCCAGCGTGGGCTTCAAGACGCGCATGTCCCAGACGAACCGGTTCAGTCCCTCTTTGGGCTCGAGGGGCTTGTCGTGGTCCTTCTCCTCTTCTTCACGCTTGGCCTGCTCCTCGAGGTCCTCGGCCTTCGAGGGCTTCTCGTTGGAGAACGTGCGGATCACCGCATCTCCGTCCAGGAATTCGAGCCGGATCTTCTCGCCCTCCGCGGGTTTGTCCTTGATCCAGTAGTTGACGACGACGCCTGCCGGCAGATTCGTCCCGACCGCGTGCAAGGGCTCGTCCTCGTCGGGCTTCTCGACGTCGAGCCTCACGGTCGGGCGCGGCGGAAACACGTGCGCCGGGGAGCTCGCTAGCGCCGGGCTCCATTGGCGCAGCGGCGTCAGGTCGTCCAGGATCCAGAACGCGCGTCCTTGCGTGGCGACCACGAGGTCGTCGTTCTTGACGGCCAGATCGGTGATCGGCGTCGCCGGGAGGTTGCGCTGGAACGGCTGCCAATTGGCGCCGTCGTCGAACGAAATGTAGAGTCCCGTTTCGGTCCCGGCGTACAGGAGGCCTTCGCGCTTGGGATCTTCCCGGATCACCCGCGTGAACACGCCGTCGGGAATCCCGTTGACGATCTTGGTCCAGGTTTTCCCGTAGTCCTTGGTCTTGTAGAGGTACGGCCGGAAGTCGTCCAGCTTGTACATCGTGGCCGCCACGTAGGCCGCGCCCTTGTCCCGGGGCGATGCGTCGATCGCGTTGATCTGGATCCACTCCGGGATTCCCTTGGGCGTCACGTTCTGCCAGGTCTTGCCGTCGTCGCGCGTGACGTGGACGAGCCCGTCGTCGGAGCCCGCCCAGATGACGCCCGGCTCCACGGCGGACTCGGCCAGCGCGAAGATCGTGTCGTAGACCTCGACCCCCGTCACGTCGATCGTGATCGGGCCTCCCGACTTGCCCTGCTTGTCCTTTGCGTTGCGGGTCAGGTCGGGCGAGGCCTCCTCCCACGTCCCTCCGCCGTCGCGGCTGCGCAGGAGGATCTGGGACGCGTGGTAGAGGACCTTGGGATCGTTGGGCGAGATGGCGATGGGCGCGTTCCACTGGAAGCGGTACTTGAGATCCGAGCTCGCGTGGCCGTCCGCGAGCTGGGGCCAGGCCATGACGTTGCGGACCTGCTTGGTGCGGTGGTCGTACCGCGTGATCACTCCGCCGTATTCGCCCGCGTAGACGATGTTGGAGTCCTTGGCATCGACCGCCATCCAACCGCTCTCGCCTCCGCCGGCGGGGTGCCAGTCGTTCAAATCGATCGCATCGCCCGGCACGCCGCTCGGAATGCAGACGTTCGAGTTGTCCTGCTGCGAGCCGTAAACCCAGTAGGGGAATTGATTGTCGGTCGTGAGGCGGTAGAACTGGGCCGTCGGCTGGTTGTTCTGGGTCGACCAGGACTTGCCGCCGTTGTACGTGATCGTCGCGCCGCCGTCGTTGGCCAGGATCATGCGGTTGGAATCGTCCGGGTCGATCCACAGATCGTGGTTGTCGCCGTGCGGCACCGACAGGTTCCGGAACGTCTTGCCGCCGTCGGTGGACTTGTGCATCCGCACGTTGGGCAGGTACACCGTGTCCGCGTTCCTCGGGTCGGGATAAATCCACGAGTAGTACCAGGCGCGCTCGCGGATCTTGTGGTCGTCGCTGACGTGGGTGAACTTCTCGCCGGAGTTCTCGCTGCGGAAAAGCCCCCCGTGCTTGGCCTCCACGAACGCGAAGATCCGCCCGGGCTGCGCGCCCGATGCGGCGACGCCGACCTTTCCCCAGATGCCTTCCGGGAGCCCCTCGGTCAGCTTCTTCCAGGTCTCGCCCCCGTCGGTCGACTTCCAGAGGCTGCTGCCCGAGCCTCCGGACACGAGCTCCCAGGGCCGCCGCACCACCTGCCAGAAGCCGGCGTAGAGCGTGCGCGGGTTGTCGGGATCCATCGCCAGGTCGGACGCTCCGGTCTTCTCGTCGACGAAGAGGATCTTCTTCCAGGTCTTCCCTCCGTCCTCCGTGCGAAAGATTCCCCGCTCGGCGTTGGGCCCCCAGGCGTGTCCCAGGACGGCGACGTAGACGAGGTTGGGGTCCCTGGGATGGATGCGCACGCGTGAGATCTGCCGCGAATCCGGGAGCCCCACGTTCTTCCAGGACCGCCCGGCGTCGGTGGACTTATAGACGCCGTCGCCGTGGGAGAGGTTGCCGCGGATGTGCGACTCCCCCATGCCGACGTAGATCACGTTGGGATCCGACTCCGAGACGGCGATCGCGCCGACGGAGCCGGTCTTGAAGTCCTTGTCCGAAACGACGTCCCAATTCGATCCCCCATCGGTGGTCTTCCAGACGCCGCCTCCAGTTCCCCCGAAGTAGTAGACGTTGGGCTGATGGCGCACGCCCGCAGCCGCGATGGAGCGGCCGCCCCGGAAGGGACCGATGTTGCGAAACGTCAGCCCCTCGAACCGATCCGAAAACGTCTTCTCCTTGGCCGCGGGGGAAGGGCCCTTGGCGGGAGCGGATTTCTCGGGGACGGCCCACATCGCAGGGGCGAGCATCAGCCCCACCCACGCGAGGATCGTCCCGCAGCGCCGAGCGGATATCATGAATTTTCCTTTCGCAACGGGTGCGCGAGCAGCCGGACGAAAAAGTATATGGCAGCGGCGGATCGCTCGTTTGTGACCGCGGGTCTCCTAACCGCGGTTGTCCTGGTTGGGATCGCCATCCTACTTCTGACAAGCTTGGTCCTCATGGAAGGACGGTTTCTCTACTTCCCCGTCCGATCGCTGGCGGCGACGCCCGAGTCCTTCGGGCTTCGGGCGGACGAGCTGTTCGTCCAGACCGAGGACGGGGTCCGCCTGCAC
>JBDTXY010000008.1:0-21282 GCA_040005945.1 Acidobacteriota bacterium | reverse complement strand
TCGTCGCTGCGCAGCGTGCCGGTCTCTCCGAACCCCGCGTCCAGGGACCGAAACGACCATTCGAAGGCGGCATCCTTCTGATCCAAGTGCGCATAGGCGCAAGCCAGGTTGTACATCGTGGTGGCGTCTCGATACTTGAGATCCAGCGCCTTCCGGAACGCCGCCGCCGCCGCGTCGGGGCGCTCGACCGCGAGCGAGGCGAAGCCCAAATTGAACCACGCGCGCCCCTTCTCCGGATGTTCGCGTGCATAGGCGTGCAACCGATCCGCGACCTGGCGCCACTTGAACCGGGACGTATGCGAAAGCCACTCCATTCCGTTTCCCGGCAGCGAGAGGTCGGCGGCTTCTCGCTGGAGCGTGGCAAAGCGCGGATCGCTCCGGAGCGAATCCAGATCGTCGTCCGTGCGGAACAGATGGGGATCGTCGAAACCCGCGTCCAGGGCCTTGGCCAGGAGGTCCAGGGCGCGATCGCGGTCGTCGGCCAGGGCGAACGCGCAGGCCTGGTTGTAGAGGGATGTGCCCGTCCGGTATCCGCGATCCGATGCGCCCTGAAACGCCTTCGCGGCCAGGTCGTAACGCTCGACCTCCAGCAGCTCGCGTCCGATCCGGAAGAACGGCTCGCCGCTCTTGGCAGCCTTCGCGGCCACCCGTTCGTAGCGTTCGGCCACCGCCTTGGCCTTGGCGTTTTCGGAGTCGTCCTTCTCCGCCCGCGCCGACTGCTTCAGCTGCACCCAGCGCGCGTCCGACCGGAGATTGTCCAGGTCGTCGTCGTGACCGATGTATGCGGCCAGGTCGAACCCCGCCTCGCGGGCGCGCTCCAGCCACTGGAAGGCGGCGTCCGCGTTTCCCATCAGCGCGTACCCGCACGCGATGTTGTAGCTGGCGGCGTCCTCGCGGTTGCCCTCGGCGATCGCCTTCTCGAACGCTTCGATCGCCTCGGGGTATCGCTCGTCGCGGTGCAGGCGCATGCCACGGTCGTACCAATCGCTCTTGTTTCGTTTCCACTTCCCATTGGAGGCCTTGACCATGCCTCCCAAGGCGACGGCGGGCTCCGTCCGGACCGCGTGGACTACGGCGTCCGTGCTCGGGCTGGAGTCTTCGGAGTCGGCTTCGAGCTCGCTCGGCGCCACCTCGGGTTGGGCGGAGGCGAGGCTCAGCGGGCTCGCGGAGCGCGCATGCGGACATTGCTTCGGGTTGGGAGCCCAGGGCTCGACGACCGCGACGGCGGTCGCCGCGGCGAGCAAACCCGCGGCGGCCCAGCGCGCGCTGCCCGACGGGGGCCAGAGTCGCATCGCCCGGGGATCCAGGATCGCCCGCAGGCGCTCCTCGAAGTGGGAGGGCCGCACGGCCGGCAGAGCCGGAGTCACGGACCGGACGGGGGATGCCATCGCGCGAAAGATCCCGAGCAGATGGCCCGCGTAGACGGAGGGTTTGATCCCGGACGCGATCACCAGATCGTCCGAGGCCTTCTCCGCGTCGCGGCGCACGCGCCGCCCGAGCCACCAGGCCAGCGGATGGAACCAGTAGAGCGCCACGGCCAGCTCCGCCAGCAGGACGGCAGCCCAGTCGCCGCGCTTGACGTGGGCCAGCTCATGCAGGAGAACGACGCGCCGCCGCTCGACGGCCCAGAGGCGCGCCGTGCGTCCGATCAGGAGCAGGGGTTTGAACAATCCTGCCGTCATCGCCACGGGGACCTCGGGACTTTCCTTGAGCTCCACCTTGCGGCGGACCGAGAGGCGCAGCGCCAGTGCGTCGCGCTCGGCGATCCAGTCGGCGTCGCGAACCGGCTCGGCTTCACGGGCGATGCGGCGGACGCGCAGCCATCCGATCCCCAGGCGTGCCGACACGGCGAGGGCTCCCAGCAGCCAGAGGGCCAGCACCGAGCCGAAGAGCATCGGCGCCATCCCCCGCTCGGACGTCCGGGCCAGAGCCGGCCGGGTTCCCAGAAATTCCAGGGGCGCCTCCAACGGCTTTTCCGGCACGGAGAGCGCCAGACGCCGCCACATCGCCTCCCGCGCGGCCGGATCCCCGGGAGTCTCGCGGCCCAAGACCAGGGCGGAATCGCCCACGGCCAGTCCCGGGCGAACGTCCGGCAGGAAGGGGAGAGCGACGCGGGCGGGAGCTAGAGACACGACGGGGAGAAGCATCGCCGCGGCCAGCCCGATCGTGCCCACCAGATGCCGCGCCGCCGCGCTGGAGCGGCGCATCAGCAAGAGCAGCAGTCCCGTGATGGCGAAGAGGAACGTCACCTTCAGCGTGACGTCGGAGGCGAAGTGGATGGCCCAGTTGAGTGTCTGGTGCATGTCAGCGCCCCTCCAGTCGGGCTTGTTCGATGAGATGGGACAGACGCTCCAGCTCTTGATCGGATAGGCCGGCGGGCGAGAGCTCCAGGAGTGCGGCCACGGCCTTCTCGGTCGATCCGTCGAAGAAGGTCTCCAGAACGCTGGCCAACGCTGGCCGGCTCGCCCGTTTGCGAGCCAGCGTCGGCAGGTACACGTAGCGTGTGCCTTCCGCGACGTGGCGAATATGTCCCTTGTTTTCCAGGACTCGCAGCATCGCGCGCACCGCCGAGTACCCCGGCGGATCCGGCAGCCCCGCCAGAACCTCGGCGGCCGTGGCCTGCCGGTCGCGGTAGAGGACGTCCATGATTTGCCGCTCCCGCCGGGAGAGATTCAACAGCGCCTTCTTGCCTCGCATGAGAACCTCCGGGTCGGATCTTAGTGCTAAAAATCTAGCACATGCTAAATTTCTAGCCGTCCCCTGGGATCGAGTACGGCCGGGCGACGGAAAGGTTTCGGAGCCTTGACCTCCCCGCCCGCCGCTTCCTTTTGTTAGACTGGCCGGCCTCTCAGGAGGTCCCGGTGGCGATTTTTGGCAAGAGCGATAACAACGTACAGGGTCAACCCCCCGTTCCCGACCGTCCCGTGGTGCCTGCCCCCTCCGGAGGGGGGCCGGCGACGCCGACGACGGTGATCGGGGCCAAGGTCAAGTTCGTCGGCGAGATCTCGGGCGATGAGGACATCGTCGTCCAGGGCCGATGCGAAGGAAACATTCGGGTCAACCGAAAGGTCACCGTCGCCGCCTCGGGCGAACTCCAGGGCGACATCCACGCGCGGTGGGTCGTGGTGGGCGGACGGGTCCACGGCCAGATCCAGGCGGACGAGAGGGCCGAGCTTCTGGCCTCGGCCTCGGTCCACGGCAATGTCCAGGCTCCCAAGGTGATCATCGCCGAGGGGGCGCAGCTCCAGGGCAACGTGGCCATGTCCGCCACGGCCGCTCCCGTCTCTGGCCCGCCCGTCAACCCGCCCCCCAAGAAGAGCGAGGAGATCTGAATGGCTACGGAGGTCGCAGTCGAGACACAGAGCAACTGGATCGGCGGGCGCTGGGTTCCGGCCGCGTCCGGCCAGACGTTCGAGAACCGCAATCCGGCCGACTGCGACGACGTGATCGGGCTCTATCCCAAAAGCGAAAAGGCGGACGTGGACGCCGCCGTCGCGGCCGCCAAGAAGGCATTTCCGGGATGGAGGGACACTCCCGCTCCCCGGCGCGCCGAGGTCCTCTACGCCGCCGGCGAGATCCTGAAGCGCGATAAGGAAATGCTGGCGCGCCTGATGACGCGCGAGATGGGGAAAGTCTTAGCGGAGACCCGCGGCGACGTCCAGGAGGCGATCGACATGGCCTTCCTCGCGGCGGGGGAAGGCCGGCGCCTGTTCGGGTTCACCACGCCTTCGGAGCTGCCGAACAAGTTTGCCATGTGCATCCGCCAGCCCGTGGGTGTTTGCGCCTTCGTGACTCCCTGGAACTTCCCGATGGCAATCCCGGCGTGGAAGTCGATGGCGGCGTTGATCGCGGGCAACACGATCGTGATCAAGCCGGCCACCGACACTCCGGCCTCGGTCGTGGCCCTGGCGAAGGTGTTCGAGGAAGCGGGCCTGCCGCCCGGCGTCTTCAACGTCGTCATGGGCTCGGGCGGGGAAGTCGGAGACCCGCTGGTCCAGCATCCCGACGTCAAGGTGGTTTCGTACACGGGGTCCACCGAGGTCGGGCGGCGGATCTCGCAGGCCTGCGCGCCCACGTTCAAGCGCCTCCATCTGGAGATGGGGGGCAAGAACGCGATCCTGGTCATGGACGACGCGGACGTCGACCTGGCCGTGGACGGCGCGGTCTGGGGAGCCTTCGGCACGACCGGCCAGCGCTGCACCGCCTCCTCCCGGCTCCTGGTTCACAAAGGGGTGTACGGCGGGTTCCTGGAGAAGCTGGTGGCGCGCGTGAAGGCGCTGCGCGTCGGCAACGGCCTGGATGAGAACGTGGACATGGGACCGTGCGTCTCAGAGAAGCAGCGCGAGACCGTGGCGCGCTACGTCGAGATCGGTAAGAAAGAAGGAGCCAAGCTGCTATGCGGCGGCGAGAAGCTGACCAGCGGAGGGCTCCAGAAGGGGTGGTTCTTCGCTCCCACCGTGTTTGCCGACGCGGACGTGCGCATGCGCGTGGCGTGCGAAGAGATCTTCGGTCCCGTGACGACGGTTGTGCCGATCTCCTCTCTGGAGGAGGGAATCCGCGTGGCCAACTCCGTGCCCTACGGCCTCTCGGGATCGATCTACACGCGGGACGTCGCCAAGGCCTTCACGGCGATGCGCGAGTTCGAAACCGGAATCTTCTACGTCAACTCCTCGACGATCGGCGCCGAGGTTCACCTGCCCTTCGGGGGCATCAAGGACACCGGCAACGGCCACCGCGAGGCGGGCATTGCGGGCCTGGACGTCTTCACGGAGTGGAAGTCGATCTACGTCGATTTCTCGGGCAAGCTGCAAAAGGCGCAGATCGACACGCACTGAAGAAGAGTAGTGGTGAGTGATCAGTCATCAGTCATCAGTTCGAAGACTGACAATTTAGAACCGACAGCGACAACCGGCAACTGACGACTGAGAACTGAGAACTTCACATGATCATCGGCCTGCCCCGGGAAATCAAGGACAACGAGAACCGCGTCGGCCTGGTGCCGGCGGGCGTCAAGGCGCTGAGCTCGGCGGGCCATTCCGTGCTCGTCGAGCACGACGCGGGCGTGGGATCGGGCATTCCCGACGAGCAGTTCACGGCCGCGGGCGCCCGCATCCTGGCCACGGCCGACGAGGTCTTCGCGAAGGCCGACATGATCGTCAAGGTCAAGGAGCCCGTGGGCCTGGAATACCAGAGGCTGCGCCCCGGGCAGATCCTGTACACCTACCTGCACCTGGCGCCCGCTCGCGCATTGACCGACATGCTCCTCGAGCGAAAGGTCGCCGGGGTCGCCTACGAGACGATCACCGCGAGCAACGGCTCGCTGCCGCTCTTGACCCCGATGTCCGAGGTGGCCGGCCGCATGAGCGTGCACGTCGGCGCGTATTACCTTCAGAAGTCCAACGGCGGCCGGGGCGTGCTGCTGGCCGGAGTGCCCGGCGTGGCTCCGGCGGACGTCGTGATCATCGGAGGCGGGGTCGTGGGCACCAACGCGGCCAAGATCGCGGCCGGCATGGGCGCCGATGTAACGATCCTGGATGTGTCGCCGGATCGGATGCGCGAGCTCGACGACATTTTCTTCGGACGCGTCAAGACCATCGCCTCCAACCCAATCACGCTGGAGGAGGGCTGCCGGCGCGCGGACCTCTTGATCGGCGCGGTGTTGATCCCGGGCGCCGCGGCGCCCAAGCTGGTGTCGCGAGAGCTGATCTCGCAGATGAAGAAGGGCGCGGTCGCGGTCGACGTCGCGGTGGACCAGGGCGGCTGCTTCGAGACCACTCGGGCGACGACGCACTCGGACCCCGTCTACACCGTCGACGGCGTCATTCACTACTGCGTGGCCAACATGCCGGGCGCGGTGGCCCGGACCTCCACGTTCGCGCTGACCAATTCGACGCTGCGTTACGCCTTGGAGCTGGCCAACAAGGGCCTCCAGCGCGCGGCCGAGGAGAACCCCCATCTGGCCGAGGGTGTGAACACCTACGACGGGAAGCTGACCTATCGGGCCGTGGCCGACGCGCAGGGGAGGAGCTTCACTCCGTTGAAGCAGGCGCTGGCCTAGGCGCCGAGGATGCCGCTGTCCATCCTCGGGATCGCGGGGAGCCTGCGAAAGGGCTCCTACAATCGCGCGCTCCTTCAGACGGCGATCGAGCTGGCTCCTCCCGATCTCTCGATCCAGGCCTTCGAGCGCCTGGCGGAAATCCCTCCCTACGACGCCGATCGGGAGAGTCAGGGCGTTCCCGAGCCGGTGGCGGCGTGGAAGGACGCCCTGCTCGCCGCCGACGGCATCCTGATCGCCACACCCGAGTACAACCACAGCGTACCGGGAGTGTTGAAGAACGCAATCGACTGGGCTTCCCGGCCCGCGGCGAGCCCGGCATACGGCGGAAAGCCGATCGCCATCATGGGAGCGACCCCGGGGATCGGCGCGACGATTCGGGCCCAGCTCGCGCTGCGGCAGGCGCTGGACATGGATAGCCACGTGATGCCCAGGCCCGAGGTCCTCATCGCGAAGGCGGGGGAGCGATTCGACGCCGCCGGCCGGCTCACGGACGAGCCCACGCGACAGCACCTGACCCGATTCCTGGCGGAATTCGAGCAGTGGGTGCGTCGGTTCCGGACGTAGGCCCGCCCCTGCGCCGCATTCCGCCGGGAACCTCCCGGCTCGGAGTGCGTATCCAGTTCCAGACACCCGGCCCGAGCCCTGGAGGCTCGTCCTGGGTCTAACGAGGAGGACCGATGAGACGCGTACTGTGGCGTGCCACCCTGATCCTGGCCGGGGTCGTTCTGACCGCTCTAACCGCCCTGGCCGATACGCGCATCGAGAAGACGCTGAAGCTCGAGCCGGGCGGCGAGTTCCGCCTGGATACCGACACGGGAAAGGTCATCGTGACCGGGACCGGAACTTCCGGCGCCCACGTGGTGATCACGTCGAAGCGCAAGGACCTGGACGAGCTGCTCAATTTCCAGTTCGATGAAGCGCCCAACCTGGTGACGATCAAGGCCCGGAGAAAGCACCGGTTCCACTTTTTCTCCAGCTTCGGCGATTCCGTCCAGTACGAGGTCCAGCTGCCGGCCAACACGCGCATTTCCATCGATACCTCGGGCGGCGGCATCACGGTCTCGGCGATGCGGGGCAACGCCAAGCTCGACACCTCCGGCGGCGGCATCGCCGTGCGGGACCACGTCGGGGACCTGGACGCGGATACCTCCGGAGGCGGCATCAAGCTGCGCGACATCCGCGGGCACGTGCGCGCCGACACGTCCGGCGGGGGAGTGGAGGGTGTGGGAATCGACGGCGCGATCCACGCGGAGAGCTCGGGCGGCTCCATCGAGCTCGAGCGCGTCTCCGGCGACATCGACGCGGAGACCTCGGGCGGCGGCATCCGCATCCAGGAGGCGGGAGGCCGCGTGCGCGCGGAAACCTCGGGCGGCGGCATCGAGGCCACGTTCGCGAAGGGCAACTCCCACGGCGGATCGCTGGAGACCTCCGGCGGCGGCATCGAGGTGGCGATCGACCCCGCCGTCGACCTCGCGATCGAAGCGTCCGGCAACGCGGTGCGGACGGATCTGCCGATCCAGGTGCACGGCGAGATCTCGCGCGGCAGCCTCTCGGGAAACATCGGCAAGGGCGGCAACACGCTGCGCCTGCACACCAGCGGAGGTTCCGTCCGGATCCAGGGACTCTAATCGGATCTTCCGCCGGAGCGCCCCGGGGCGGTAGAGTCCCTCCATGGCGCTTTGGCTGCTGCTGTCCGGCGCGCTGGCGATCAACGCGTCGAGCAAGCCCGTCGCCCTCGTGGGCGCGACGCTCATCGACGGAACCGGCGGCGCTTCCATCCCCCACGCCGTCGTGGTGGTCCGGGGGGGCAAGATCGAGTGCGCGGGGCGAGCCTGCAAGGTGCCGCGGGACGCCACCCGGCGAGACTTGTCCGGCTCCTGGATCGCGCCGGGGTTGATCGACGCGCACGTCCATTTCTCCCAAACCGGCTGGGCCGATGGGCGCCCCGACGCGCTGGACGTCCGGGATCGACATCCGTATGAGCAGGTCGCGGCGGACCTGGCCACCCATCCGGAGCGGTTCCTCCGGGCGCAGCTCTGCAGCGGCATCACGTCCGTGTTCGACAACGGGGGCTACGCGTGGACCATCGAGATGGCCCGGCGGGAACGCGAGGATCCGGGCTCTCCCCGGGTCGCCGCGGCCGGCCCGCTCCTGTCGACGATCGACTTCTGGCTCAACCTCCCCGCCGAGCGGCAGTTCATCCACTTGACGGACCCCGACGTCGCGCGCGGCGGCGTGCGCTATCTCGCCGCGCGCGGCGCCGACGCGATCAAACTCTGGTACATCGTCACGCCGGAGCAGAGCGTCGAGGCATCGCGGCCCGCGGTGACGGCGGCCGCGGAGGAGGCCAAGAAGCTAGGCCTGCCCCTGATCGTTCACGCGACGGGCCTGGCCGAGGCGAAGGTGGCGCTCAAGGTCGGCGCGCATCTGTTGGTGCACAGCGTGGACGATCTGCCCGTGGATGACGAGTTTCTCTCCCTGGCCAAGCAGAGCGCAACGGTCTATTGCCCCACCCTGACGGTCTTCTCCGGGTATGCGCGGCTGGCCCATTCGGTCGGATCGACCAGCCCGTGGAAGCCGGACGACCCCAACGGCTGCGTGGACGAGAAGACGGTGGCCAAGCTGGGAGAGAGCGAGGCGCTTCGCCCGATGGAGGAGTCGAGGCTGGCCAGCCTGGACAAGCGCGTCGCGACCGAGACCGCCGTGATGAATTCGAACCTCAAACGGGTGGCCGACGCCGGCATTCCGATCGCAATGGGGACCGACGCCGGCAACCCCCTGACGCTGCACGGCCCGTCGATCTACGCCGAGATGGAAGCGATGCAGGCGGCGGGCATGACCCCGATGCAGGTGCTGGTCGCGTCGACGCATGGAGGCAGCCTCGCCATGGGCGTCGAGAAGATCACGGGGACGATCGAGAAGGGCAAGTCCGCCGACTTGATCGTGGTCGGCGCGGATCCGACGGAAGACATCGCGAATCTCCGCAAGCTCCGCTTCGTGATGCGCGCCGGCGTCCTGCGTTCCGTCGAGGAGCTCCGCGCGCGACCTCCGTCGCGATGAGCGAAGACCCCGCCGTCTCGATCGTCGGCGCCGGGCCGACCGGGATCGCCTGCGCGGTCGAGCTCGGACGGTGCGGGATCGCGGCCGTCTGCTACGACGCGGGATCGATCCTGGATTCGATCTATCACTTTCCCGAGGAGATGCGCTGGTTCTCCACCCGCGATCTCCTGGACATCGCCGGGGTTCCATTTGCCGCGGTGGATGCCCATCCCACGCGTTTGGAAACGCTGGCGTATTACCGGGGCGTGGCGGAGCAGTTTGGCGTGCGAGTCGTTCCGGAGACCCGGGTCGACAAAATCGCGCCGCGCTCCGGGGGAGGCCTGGCCGTGTCGGCCGCGGGGCGGACGGGGCCGATGCGCATCGAGGCGCCGGGCGCGATCCTGGCCACCGGCTTCTTCCACAACCCGCGCGCGCTGGGCGTGCCGGGAGACCGTCACGCGCACGTGCATGCGCGCTACGTCTCCGGCTTTCCCTACCACGGCCGCGACGTCGTCGTCGTGGGAGGCAAGAATTCCGCGGCGGAGGCGGCGCTGGACCTTTACCGCCACGGCGCGCGGGTGACGCTGGTGCACCGTGGGTCGCGCCTCTCGGAGCGCGTCAAGTACTGGATCAAGCCGGACCTCGAGAACCGCATCGCCGCCGGGAAGATCCGGGCCCTCTTCGGGGCGCGCGTGGTCGAGATCCGCGCCGACTCGGTCCGCGTGGAATCCGCGGCGGGCGCCGAAACGATGGCCGCCGATGCCGTTTTCCCCATGATCGGCTACGAGCCGGATTTTTCCCTGTTCGAGCGTTGCGGCATCCGGTTGGAGGGGGAGGCTCGGGTTCCGGCCCACGATCCGGAGACGCTCGAATCCAACGTCCCCGGGTTGTATCTGGCGGGGGCGATCCTGGGCGGCCGGGAGGTCGGCCGGATCTTCATCGAGAACAGCCGCCACCACGCGGGCATGATCGCCGCCGCGATCTCTCGCGGGAGGGCCGCGTCGAGGGTTTGAACGCCCGCGTGCAACCAAACGCCTTCCGGCCGTGTTTGAAGGGGAGGTTGGAGGGCGAGATGATGAGCCGATGCGCTTCGGAGACCGGGCAGATGTGCTGGCCCACGCGGAAGGCCTCCCCGGGATTCCAACTCGTGATGGGTCAGCCGGAACAGGATTCCAGGACAGGAGCCGGGATGTCGCAGGATGAGTCGCTCCGGGCCGGGCTCGCGGAGGATGTGGCCTTGTGCTTCGAGGCGCTGGTGGCCGCATACCAGGACCGGCTGTTCTCCTTCGCGCTGCGCGTCACCGGAAATCGGGAAGACGCGGAGGAGGTGGCGCAGGATGCGTTCGTCCGCGCTTATCGCGCGCTGTGCACGTATCCGGCCGAACGCATCCGGGCGCTCTCGCTGCGCGCCTGGCTGTATCGCATCACGCTCAACGTGGCGCGCAACCGGTTGCGGGGCAAGAAGCCCAGGCTGGTATCGCTGGACCACCCGCTCTCTTCCCACGGCGAGACGCCGTGGGAGGCTGAGGACGATCCTTCCTCTCGCCCCGACGCCCGGTTCGAAGCCAGCCGGCAGCGCGCCGACATCGCGACGCTGGTGGGAGGGCTGCCCAGGCGATACCGAGAGCCTCTGGTCCTGCGATACATCGAAGGCCTTCGACTCGACGAGGTCGCCAAGGTGCTCGAACAACCCCTGGGCACCGCCAAGTCCAACGTGCATCGCGGAATCAACGCGCTGCGAGAAGCGATCTCCGAATCTCGCCGCGAGGGGGTGAAAAAGTGAAGACGATGAAAGAGCTGAGTCTGACGACGACGCTGCGCGGCATCGCTCCGCAGAAAGCGCCCGAGACGCTCTTGCCCTCGGTCATGCGCAGGGTCGGTTTGGCCGACACGTACTGGCGGGTGGAGTCCCCCGTGGGCACGGTCTACATCGCGCACAGCCCGGCCGGCATTTCGATGGTGACGCGCGCGAAGTCGCCCGCCGAGTTCGAGGAGGCGTTCCGGCGCCTGCATGGACGCGCGGCATATCCCGAGAAGCACGTCCCGCCCGCCGCGATCCAGGCCCGGGTCCGGAAGCTGCAGGGCCGCGACCCGAAGGATCTCCGGTTCGACCTTCGGGGTCTCTCGGAGTTCGAGCGCGCCGTCCTGATGAAGGCGCTCGAGATCCCGCCGGGAGAGGTCCGGCCGTACAGCTGGATCGCCAAGGAGATCGGCCGGCCAGGCGCCGTTCGCGCCACCGGATCGGCCCTCGCCAAGAACCCGGTGCCGCTGCTGATCCCGTGCCATCGCGTCGTCAAGAGCGATGGGCACCTCGGCCAGTACTCGATGGGGGGACCGCGCAACAAGCGCACGCTCCTGGAGATCGAAGGCGCGCAGCCCAAGACGCTGGAAAAGCTGGCCTCCTCGGGCGTGCGCTACCTGGGCAACGCGAAGCAGCGGCACTACTGCTATCCCACCTGCGGCGGGATCGCGACCCTGGTCGTCTCGAACACGGTGCGCTTCCACGACGAGCGGGAGGCGGCCGCCGCCGGCTACCACCCCTGCGGCGACTGTCGTCCGCCGATCGCCAAGGCGTCCTGACGGCCCGCGACGAACCGGCCCTCCCGTCCGTACAAGGACGGGAGGGTGTGTCTTTGGTGATGACGGAGGAAGCGATCGAGGCGTCCGCGTCCGCTCCGGAGCGGGCTGCTAGGATAGCCGCCGGCTCCATGTACAACGACTTCTACGGTTTCCGCGAGGCGCCGTTCAACATCACGCCGGACCCGCGGTTTCTGTTCTTCTCGGACAAGCACCGGGAGGCCTTCAACCACGTCCTCTTCGGAATCCGGGAGCGCAAGGGGTTCATCCAGATCACCGGGGAGGTGGGAGCCGGGAAAACGACCGTTTGCCGGGCGATCCTGGCCGAGCTGGGACCGTCCTACAAGACGGCCCTGATCCTGAACCCGATGATGACGAGCACCCAGCTGATGCGCGCCGTGCTGACCGAGCTGGGCTTGAAGCCGCGCAAGCTCGACCGGACCGCCTATCTGGACCTGCTCAACCAGTTCCTTCTCGACCAGGCCGCCGCCGGCAACGACGTGGTCCTCCTGATCGACGAAGCCCAGGACTTGGAGCCCGAGCTGCTCGAGCAGGTACGCCTGCTCTCCAACCTGGAGACCGACCAGCGCAAGCTCCTGCAGATCGTCCTGATCGGGCAGCCCGAGCTGCGCGAGAAGCTCAATCACCGTGGTCTGCGCCAACTGCGGCAGCGGATCACCGTCCGATACCACCTGGCGCCCCTGGATCGTTTTGAGACGCAGCGCTACGTGGCGCACCGGCTGCGCGTCGCGGGCGCCGACGGCCGGCCCACGTTCACGCCGTGGGCCATTCGCCGGGTGCATCGCTACGCGCACGGCGTGCCGCGGCTGGTCAACGCGGTGTGCGACAAGGCGCTCCTCTACGGTTACGTCAACGGAACCTACGAGCTGACGGGGCGCGCGGTGGCGCAAGCCATCCGTGAGCTCGAAGGGAAGGTCGCGTGAGCCTGATCGACGAGGCCTTGAAGCGCGCGCAATCCGCCGGCGCGCAAGGCGAGGCGCCATCGGCGCATCGGGAGCGGCCCTGGGTCCCCACGCCGATGCCCGACGCCGGGCTGGCCCGCCGCCGCGTGCTGCGCCGCGCGGTGATTGCGGTGCTCCTGGCGATCGCAGGCGCGGCGGGGGCATATTGGCTGATCGCGCGCTCGCCCTCCGGCGGCCCTTCCGCTCGGGCGCAGCCGGCCGGGCGCTCACTGGCGACTACGCCGGCGCTCTCCTCGGCGCCGGCGGTGCCGACGGCCTTTCCGATCTCCATCGTCCCCACCCCGCCGCGCGCCAACAGGGGCGTCGCCGCGTCGGCGAAATCTGCGGAGCCGGTCCCCGCCGCCAAGGGCGCCGAGGCCCCCGCGGCGCCTGCTTCGGCTCCCCACCGGACCGGAGTGGTTTCCGGCAGGACTTACGCCGGCGTCGTCGCGCTGTCGGAAGGCGTCCAGATCGAGCTCGGAGGCATCGTGTGGTCCGAGACGGAGCCCCGCGCGCTGATCAACGATCGCGTCATGGGTGTGGGGTCCTACGTGGAGGGTTTCACCGTTTCGCGGATCGAGACCGACCGCGTCGAGCTGCAAAAGGACGGCGTGACGATCTTCCTCGCGGTGAAGTAGAGCGGCTCCTCGGCCGTCCCGCCAGGTAGAGACCCGCCCAGATCTTCGGGTCCACCGGATTTCCCTGTGATTCGCGGGACGCCGCCCACGCGGGAAGTTGCGGGACCGGCACGACATGGACACGGATGCGCCCGAGGTCGTGCGCTGCCTGCTCACCCGCGCGCCGTGCTCCCTGGGCCAGGAAAAACGTGATCATCTCCGAGCTCTGGCCCGCGGATCCGGGCCCGCGCGCCAGCCGCCGAAACGCCGGAGCGTCGTAGCCAGTCTCCTCGCGCAGCTCCCGCCTCGCGGCGTCGATCGCCTCCTCGGGGCCCTCGTCGCCGATCAATCCGGATGGCAGCGAGATCACGGAGGCGTTCAACGCCGGGCGGAATTCCTCGATCAGCACGATCTCCCGGGCCGGTGTCAACGCCACGATCATCGCGGCCTCGGGCGCCGTGCGATGCTCGACGTACTCCCAGCCGTCGCGCCGCAGGAAGAGCAGGTGCTTTCCCTGCAGCAGCACCTCGGGCTTGTCGGCCATGGATGGAACGATAGCGCGATCTCGGTGTCGCAATTTTCGGCGTGCCCGTCAACTGCGCCGCCCCCCTGTCATCCCGAGCAGAGCGAGGGACCCCTTTCGAGTCTTGGGCCGGCCCCAAAAGGGTTCCTCGTCGCTCCGCTCCTCGCAATGACAGCTACTGGCGGACGGAGTTCGCTCCGGCTTGGATCGCGGCGATCAACCCGACGAGGTCCTCCGGGATCGGCGCGACGACCTCGATCAACTGCTGCGTGACGGGGTGATGGAAGAGCACGCGTTCCGCGTGCAGGGCCTGGCGGGGAAACTGCTCCAGCCGCGCCTTCAGGCCTGCGTCGCGGACACGCGGATACCGGGCCCGCCCGTACATGGGATCTCCGACGATCGGCAGTCCGGAGGCGGCCAGATGGACCCGAATCTGATGGGTGCGCCCGGTGATCAGGCGGCAGCGCAGGAGCGTGAGCCCGAGCGCGAACCACTCCCGCTCGATCTCGTAGAGGGTCCGCGCCTCCCGGACGCCGACGGGAAGGGCCGAATCCGACGGGCGGACGGCTTTCATCTTCTTGCGGTCTCGGGGATCGCGCCCGATCGCGAAGGACACCTCGCCCTTTCGCACCTTCGGCACGCCGGCGCACACGGCCAGGTATTCTTTGCGGAGCGTGCGCCGGCGCATCTGCCGGGACAGCATCTGATGCGCGCGGTCCGTCTTGGCGACGAGCAGAACGCCGGAGGTGTGCCGGTCCAGCCGATGCACGATGCCGGGCCGGAGGTCTCCGCCGATGCCGGCGAGGCCTCGCACGTGGTAGAGCAGCGCGTTGACCAGCGTTCCCGTGGGATGGCCCGGCGCGGGGTGGACCACCAGGCCGGCGGGCTTGTCGATGGCCAGGAGCTCGTCGTCCTCGTACAGGATCGAGAGCGGGATGTCCTCGGGCAAAACCTCCGTTTCCCGCGGCTCCGGAACTTCGACGGTAACCGAATCGCCAACCCGGACGGCGTGCGAGCGCTTGGCGAGGACCCCGCCCACGTGGACCGCGCCTTCCTCGATCAGCTTCTGGATCCGCGATCGGGAGAGGTCCGAGCACGTCGCGGCCAGGAAGAGGTCGAGCCGCGTCCCGGCGGAAGGGGAGCCGACCTGAAATTGGCGGATGGCGTGGCCGCCGCCCGAGGCGCCGGCGGGAGCCGAAACGGGTCCTCGGCCGGCGTGCTTCATGGTGGCGCTGACGGATGTACCAGGCAGACTACGCGTCCGCGCGGCTCCGGCGCGAGAGGAAGAAGAGCATCCCGCCGGCCAGACACGCGGCGAGCAGGCCGATGAACTGCGAGGTCGAGAGCACGCCCGGAATCACGAAGCCCCGGACCAAGTCGCCGCGCCAGATCTCCAGGATCCCGCGAGTGATCGCATACAGCAGGACGTAGAGCCAGAAGACTTCGCCGTCGTAGCTCTTCCGGCGGTAGGCCCACTGCAGGATCAGAAAGATCAGGAAGGCGTTGATCGACAGGTAGATCTGCGTCGGGTGGAGCGGCACTCCCAGCGGGGTGCCCACCGCCTCGTTGGCGAAGGGATCCGTGAAGGTCACGCCGAATGGCCCATCGGTAGGCCGTCCGTAGCAGCAGCCCGCCGCGAAGCATCCCCAGCGTCCAATCGCCTCACCCAGCGCGATCGACGGCGCGCCCATGTCGGCGATCTGCCAGGCCGGCAGGCCGTTCTTGCGCATGTACCAGATCGCCACCGAGGTCGCCGCGATGAGTCCTCCGTAGAACACGCCGCCCGAGCGCAGGACCTCGACTAAATCGCGGGGATTTGCCGAGTAGCGGCGCCACTCCACGACCACTAGCAGAAGCTTCGCTCCCAGGATCGCGGAGGCCAGGATGTAGAGCGAGAGATCCAGGATCTTCTGCTCGGGCAGACCCTCGCCGATCGCCTTGCGGCGCAGCATCCAGATTCCGGTCAGGTAGGCGATCGCCAGAACGACGCCGTAGGTCGGAAGGTAGAAGCTCCCGATGTGGATGAGCCGCGGGAAAATGGTTATTCCCCCGGGGCCGCGTCGGGTCGGGCGTCCGAGGCTTCCTCGTTGCGGAGCATGTCCAGGAAGAGGAGTCCGACGCCGATGCAGATGGCGGAGTCGGCGAAGTTGAAGGCGGGCCAGTGATGGCCGGAGACGGCGAAGTCCAGAAAGTCCACGACGTAGCCGAACCGGACGCGATCCAGCAGGTTGCCGACGGCGCCGCCCAGGATCAGCGCGAGGCCGACCTGGAGGCGCACGCTCCGGTGGGAAGACCGCAGCGCGTAGGCCGAGACGATCAGGAACACTACGACGGCCACGCTGTTCAAGAGGATGGCCTTGACCGAGGAGTCCACCGACGCGAACAGGCCGAAGGCCGCCCCCGAGTTGCGGACGTATGTCAGGTCGACGAAGTCGGCCACCAGGGGGCGCGACTGGTGCACCTCCATCGTGCGCGTCACGATGCCCTTCGTCCATTGGTCCAGGAAGAGGACGCCGAGCGAGACCACCAGGTACGCGCCGCGGTAAAGCGTCGATTCCCGCAGGTTCGCGAGCCCGGTCACGCGGCCTCCTTCCCCAGAACTTCCCGGCAGCGGACACAGAGACCTCGCTCCTCCGCCTCCGGCGTGACTTTCCAGCACCGGTCACAGCGGCGGCCGCGCGCCTTGCGAAACGCCAGCCGCACGCCCGGATAGACGTGAGATTCGCGCCATCCATCCTGGGAAGCGGGGTCGGATTCCTCGATGACTTCGGAAACGATGAGCAGGTCGGCCAGTCCCGCGCCCTGGGTCCCGGTCCCCGCGCGGTCGGCCTCCAGGTCCGCAATGCCGGCCACCGCGACCGCCCCCTCCAACGAGGAGCCGATCGCCTTGTTGCGGCGGGCTTCTTCCAGGATCACGGCGGCTTCCTCTCTGAACTTCATCAGCCGATCCCAGGCGGCTTCCGAAACCGAATCATCCGAGACCTCGTCCAAGGCGTCGAAACGCGTCAGGTGCACCGATTCTTCCTTCTTTCCCGGGAGCGCCTGCCAGACCTCTTCGGCCGTGAAGGGGAGCACGGGAGCCGAGAGGGTCGCCAGCGACCGCGCCACGCGGTAGAGGGTCGTCTGCGCCGAGCGCCGCGCGTGCGAAGCGGGGGCGGATGCGTAGAGCCGGTCCTTGATCACGTCCAGGTAGAACGCGGAAAGGTCGGCGGCGCAGAAGCCCAACAGCGCGTGGTAGATGACGTGAAAGTCGAACGCCTCGTAGGCCTGGGAGAGCCTCCGCGCGAGCCGGCGGGCGCGAACCAGGATCTCGCGGTCCAGCGGGAGCAGCCGCGCCGCCGGCACGGAGTCGGCGTCGGGGTCGAAGTCGTACAGATTCGAGATCAGGAAGCGTTCCGTGTTGCGAATCTTGCGGTACGCCTCGGCGCACCGCGTCAGGATCTCCTCCGAGATTGGCTGATCGTCGCGATAGTCCACGGAGAGCACCCACAGCCGCAGGATGTCGGCGCCGTATTTCTGGATGATCTGCTGCGGCGCGATGATGTTCCCGGTCGACTTGGACATCTTGCGGGCGTCCACGTCCAGGGTGAAGCCGTGCGTGACGACGCCGCGGAAAGGCGCCTCGCCGAACAGGGCTACCGAGGTCAGCAGCGAGGACTGGAACCAGCCGCGGTACTGATCCTGTCCCTCCAGGTACAAGTCCGCCGGCGGGCCCGGCCGGTCCACGACGAGCTCCGGCCACGCGCCCGAGCGCACGACCGCCAGGTGCGAAACGCCGGAGTCGAACCAGACGTCCAGGATGTCCGTCTCTTTCTGAAACTCGGCGTATCCGCGGCGGTCCGCGCCCTCGGGCAGGAAATCTTCCGCGGGCCGCGCGTACCAGGCGTCGCCGCCCTCGGCGCGGAAGACCTCGGCGACGCGGTCGAAGAAGCGGCGCTGCTCCTCCATCGAATCTTTCCAGGGATAAATCTCGCGCCGCTCCCCGTCGCGCATGGCGAAGAGGAGGGTGATCGGGGATCCCCAGCGCCGCTGCCGGGAGATGACCCACTCGTGCCGGTTCTCGACCATTCCGGCGATCCGCTGCTGCCCCCACGCCGGCGTCCAGACGACGCGCGGGATGGCGTTCAACGCGTCCTGCCGCACGTCGATGCCGCCGCCGTCCAAGCGCACGAACCATTGCACCGTGGCGCGAAAGATGACCGGCTTCTTGCACCTCCAGCAGTGCGGATACTCGTGCCGAAACCCCTCGTCCACGTGGACCAGCGCGCCGGCCGCCCGCAGGTCCTCGACGATCTCGGGGTTGGCGTCGAGAACCTTCTTCCCTTTGTATTTCGCGACGGTCGTGTATCGCCCGCCCTCGTCGACCGGAGAGAGGATGGGCAACCCTTCCCGCTTGCCGGTCAAGAAGTCGTCCTCGCCGTGGCCCGTGGCCGTGTGGACGAGCCCGGTGCCGGTGTCCATCGTGACGTAGTCGCCCAGCACGACGCGAAACGAGCGGTCGGCCTCCTCCGGGGTCAGCTCGCCGCGGGACTCGGGTGGGAGCGGATGGCGGTAGGTCATCCCCTTCAACTCCGCGCCCGCCAGCGTCGCGGTGACCCTCCAATCCGCCCACCCGGCCGCCTTCGCGACGCTGGCGAGCAGCTTCTCGGCGACCACGTAGCTGCGGCCGGCAACGTCGACGACGGCGTAGGTCTCCTCGGGGTGCACCGCGATCGCGATGTTGGCCGGAATCGTCCAGGGCGTCGTCGTCCAGATCAGGAATGCCGCATTCGGGACCGGACGGCCCGAGATGCGCAGCTGCGCCGGAAACGCGACATAGATGGCCGGGTCGGAGCGCTCCTCGTACTCGAGCTCGGCCTCGGCCAGCGCCGTCTGGTCGGTGAAGCACCATCGCACCGACTTGAGCGCCTGAGTGATGAGGTCCTTGCGGTAGAACTCGCCGAACGTGCGCGCGATCTCCGCCTCGTAAGCCCGGTCCATCGTCGTGTAGGGGTGATCCCAGCGGCCGCCGATTAAGAGACGGCGAAATTCCTCGCGCTGCACGTCGATGAAACCGGCCGCGTACTCCCGGCACACCTTGCGGATCCCCAGCGTGTCCAGCTCGCGCTTCTTGGAGCCCAGCTTCTTGTCGACCTGCTTCTCGATCGGCAGCCCGTGGCAATCCCATCCGGGGACGTAGGGGGAGTCGAAACCCATCATCGTGCGGCTGCGGACCACGAAGTCCTTGAGGATCTTGTTGAGCGCGTGGCCCATGTGGATGTTGCCGTTGGCGTAGGGCGGCCCGTCGTGGAGAATGAACTTGGGGCGGCCCTGTGACGCGGCGCGGATCTTCGCCTCCAGACCCATGGCGTCCCAGGCCGCCAGGCGCTCGGGCTCCCGCCGCGCCAGATCCGCCTTCATCGGAAAGTCGGTGCGCGGAAGGTTCAGCGTGCTCTTGTAGTCGGGGGCGTCGCTCATGCCAGCCGAAGATTAGCAGGGAGGGGTCGGGTTGAGAAACTCAGCCCGGCGAGGTCAGCAGCGCGACGACGGCGGCCGCGATGTCCCGCCCGTGCGTGATCGAGACCTCGGCCGATACGACCCTGAGCGAGCGGGCCCGGTCCAGAGCCTTCCCGTGAAAGGAGAGCAGCGGCTTGCCCCGCGCGTCGCGACCGATCTCGATGTCGCGGAATCCCAGGCCTCGCCAGCCCGTGCCCAGCGCCTTCATCGCGGCCTCCTTGGCCGCGAAACGGCCGGCGACATGTTCGGCGAAGGCGCGCGGGTGACGCCGCGCGCGCCGGATTTCGCCGTCGCGGAAGACGCGCGCGAGGAACCGCTCGGCATGGCGGTCCAGCACGCCGGCGACCCGTCCGACTTCCGTCAGATCCAGACCCAGCAGCAGGCCCACGCCCTCGGTCATCAGGAGACTCCGGAGAGGCCGAAGAATCGGGCGATCCGCCCCCGCAGTGAGCTGGGCTCGGCAGCGGAGGATTCCCGCGCGCTGACCAAACGGTCGTCCCTCTCGCGGCGGCGCTCGAGGATGATGGCGTCGAGCTTCTCGACTAGGTCCGGGTTGGCCTCGAGGATCGGGGCCAGCGTCGCCTTGCCGATCTCGATGAGGGTGGCCTCGCTCATCGCGCGGACCGAGGCGATGCGCGGTTCGCCCGTCAGGAGGCTGATCTCGCCGAACGTGGAACCCGCCTCCAGCAGGGCCAGTTTCTGCGTCGGGCCGGTGTCGCCCTTCGCCGATACGCTCACCCGGCCGTCCGCGATCAGGAACATCGAGGAGGTCGGGTCTCCCTCCCGAACGATGACCTCGCCCTCGGCGAAACGGTGGACCGTGGCGCCCTGCGCCAGCTGCGCCTGCTCGGCGGCGGACAGCGGGGCGAACAGGTCGCTGGCGGCGATGACCTCGGGAATCGGTCCGATCTCCGGCGCCGCGAGCAGCGGGCCCGCCGCATACTGATGTTGGCGGATCACAGGATATGCGATCTTGATCCTCTCGCGGGCCAACCGGTACCAGATGCGTTCGCGGACCCGCGAATCGACCTCGAGATATCGCGCGTAGTCTTCCGGCCAGTAGCGGAGCTCGTAGGACACCGCGTGGTCGTCGAAGCTCTTCAGATACGCGACGGGCGCGGGGTGCGCCGCGACACCCGACACGTCGCGCAGCGCGGCTTCCAGGGCCGCGCGCGCCTGAGCGGGAGAGGTGTCGTATTCGAGCCCCACGCGCAGGACGCGCGCGATCGGCGGCCCTCCGCGGCGAAACACCTCCATGCGTTCGCGGCTGGCCACGCTGTTGGGCACCAGGATCGAGCTGCCTTCCATGGTCCGGACCTTGATCGCGCGCCAGGACAGCTGTTCGACCAATCCAATCGTTTCGCCCGTGCGCACCAGGTCGCCGACCTGGACCGTCCGCTCCAGCGCCAGGGCCAGACCGGAAAAGAGGTTTCCCAGTGTCTCCTGGAGCGCCAGGCCGATGACCGCCGTGATGATGGCCGAAGAGGTCAGGAGCAGCGTGAGGTTGGCCGAAAGGATGACCTGCGACAAAACCGCGATGAGGAGCCCGAAGACCAGCAGCCCGACGAGCTGACGCAGCAAGGCGGGAGCGGCCGCGCGGCGCCGCAGCCGGAAGCCGACGTCGAAGACCGTGAAGTCGAGCAGCCTGGTGAACAGCAGCGCGCCCGCGATCCCGATCACGAAGGCGCCGTAGTTGTTGCCGGCGCCCGCGTCGCCGAGCGGAACGTTCAGGCTCACCAACAGGAGCACGACTCCAGCCGCCAGCGCGAAGATCACCAGCGACGGCAGGACCCGACGCGCCGCCTGAACCAGGCTTCCGGGCCGTTCGATCATCGGTCGGCGATCCGTTGGACGACGGCCCGGGGATCCTCGGCCTCCTGGAAGAGGCGGATTCCGGCGACGCCCGAGATGCGGTCCCGATGCGGCTCCAGGCGGTCGATCGTCCGCTCGTCGATGCCTCCGATCGCGAAGATCTCGCTTCCGTGCGTGTCCCGCAGCGGGAGCCGGCCG
>JBDTXY010000007.1:0-21734 GCA_040005945.1 Acidobacteriota bacterium | reverse complement strand
GCGTACGCCAGCCCGCGGGCCTCCGTCATCACGCGCTCGAACCGGTCGTCCTTTTCGGTCGCAGCGGTCGGGGCCCCCGGCGGCGGGAGAAACCCGAGCGCGCTGCCGGCCGGCGCGGCGACCAGATCGCGAAAGAGCCGGTCCAGAGATCCCGCCAGGGAGCCTTCCAGGATCTGCGTCAGCAGGAGGAAATTGAGGTCGCTGTAGAGGACGCGCTGCCCCGGCGGCGCCTCGGGCTCCATCTCCGACAGCGTGCGGCGATACGCGGCCGCGCCTTCGCCGCGAACGTAGAGCGGATACCAGGCGGAGAGACCGGAGGTGTGCGTGAGCAGATGCTCCAGGGTGATGCCGTCGAACCGCGTTTTCTTCCACTCCGGAAGAAACCGCCCGGGCGGCGCGTCCAGCGGCAACGCGTTGGCCGCGGCCGCGAAGAGCGCGCCCACGCACAAGGGCTTGGTCAGGCTGGCCAGGTCGAACAAGGTGTCGGGAGAAACCGCGCGCGATTCCGGCTCCACGACCGCGGCTCCCGCCGTGGCGACCTCGAGGACAGCGTCCGCGGTTCCCACCAGCGCCGCGGCGCCCGGGAACGATCCATCCGCGATTTCGCTTTCGAGAAATCTCTCGACGGGCGTCACGGGCCGGCCGCTTCGATCTCCGCCCGGCGGGGCGCCACGCGCGCGGTGTTGCGGATCAACGCCGGAGGCAGCGCGCTTCCCTTGCGCAGGGAGGCGCGCTCGCGCTCGAGCGCGGAGATCTCCGCGTCCAGCCGCTCGGCGGTCTTGCGATCCCGCGCGGAGCGCCGGACCTCTCGCAGCACGGCCAGCGCGCGGGCGTATGCGTCCGCCGCATCGGCGGCGACGCGCTGGGAATCCAGAACCAGCTTGGCTTCCAGCACCCGCGCGCGGATCCAGGCCAACTCCGCCGCATCGCTGCCGGCCGTGGAAAGCGCTTCGCCGCCCGATTCCGACGGCGCCTGCCGGCGCGTGCGGAGGAACGTTTCGATCTGCGCGTCCGTCAGAAGGCCGTCGGCGGGCGGCTGAAAGGCAGGACGCACACCCGTCTTGATCGCGGCCACCGGATCGATCGCCGTGCTGCGCCGGCATCCGGCGATCTCCCAAACCCCCAAGACCGAGAGGAGCGAAAGGATGAGCGCGCGATTCACGAGCACGAGTTTATCCATCGGAAGCGCCTGACAGCTAACGGTTTCCGCGGCACCTCCATTCGTTTACACTTAGGGGGTTTCTGGCAGATGGATGCTCGACAAAATCGGCAAGTACGAGGTCTCTGAACAGATCGGTGTCGGCGGCTTTGGAGCCGTTTACCGTGGTCGGGACCCGTTCATCAAACGCACGGTCGCGATCAAGACCTGCCAGGTCAACGACGACGAGATCAAGCACCGCTTCTTCCGCGAGGCGGAGCTGGCGGGGAACCTGCACCACCGCAACATCACGACCATCTACGACTTCGGCGTCGAAAACGGCATCCCCTACATCGTCCAGGAGTTTTTGACCGGGGAGGACCTGGACAGGAAGATCAAGCGGGGCGAGCCCATCCCGGTCGCCCGCAAGGTCGAGATTCTCATGGCCATCGCCGACGGGCTCGCCTACGCGCACAACGCGAGCATCGTGCACCGCGACGTCAAACCGGCCAACATCCGGGTGCTCGAGGATGGCAGCGTCAAGGTCATGGACTTCGGGATCGCCAAGTCCCTCGAGACCGAATCCAACCTGACGCAGACGGGCATCACGCTGGGAACCTCCGCGTATCTGGCACCCGAGCAGATCCGCGGCGAGCCCATCGACCGCCGCACCGACGTCTTCGCGATGGGAGTGCTCTGCTACGAGCTGTTGAGCTACCGAAAACCGTTTCGCGGAGAGCATCTCTCGACCGTGCTCTACAAGATCTTGAACGACACCCCCGAGCCCCTCGAGTCCATCGTGCAGGACGTGCCGCCCGCGCTGGCCGCGGCGGTCAACCGCGCGTTGGCGAAGCTTCCGGCCGAACGCTATCCGACGATGGAGGCCCTCCGCCGAGACCTGCAGGCCGTGTTCCGGGAGCTCACGGGCAGCTCCGGGCCCTACACTCAGCCGCGCGACGAGACGGCGCGTGCGCTTTTGCCCGGCCGCGAGGACGACCTCGACCCCACGCTGGCGACACCGTCCAGCGGCGTGGCGCCGATCCACATCACCCCGCCTTCGGGAGCGCTGGCCCGCCAGCCCGCGCCCTCGGAGGCGACACCCACCTCGGCCTCCATGGGCGCGGCCCGGCCGCCGCTGGACCTCGTGAACTTTCGGGACCCGCTCGCGACCCTGGTCGAGGAGCCCGCCCCCTCGGCGCGGCGCACGACCGCGACGGCCACTGCCCTCGCCCGCAAACGGAGCGCGGTGCTCATGGGAACCGTCGCCGCCGCCGTGGTGGCGATTGCGGCCGCCGCCTACGTGATGCTCACGCGCGGCGAGAAGCCCGTGCCCAAGCCGGTAGCGCCTCCCGTCGCGGCGGCGCCGACGCCCGCGCTGGAGTTTCCGGAGCCCAAGATGGCCCATGGCGAGCAGGCGGCCGCTGCCCCCGCGGCCCAACCCACGGCGGCTCCCGCCCCGCCCACGGCGCCGGCGGCGGTCGCGGAAACGGGGACTTCGGCCGCTCCGCCGGCACCCGCGGCCCCCGTCGCCGAAAAACCGGCGGGCCCCGCCAAGAAGTATCGGGTGCAGTTCTCATCGGTGCCGGTCGCCACACTCTCCGTCGACGGCAAGACGATCGGTCCGTCGGTCCCGGCGCGCTCGCTGCAGCTGGAAGAGGGAGAGCATACCGTCCGGTTCGAGGCGAAGGGATTCCCGGCGCACGAGCGCACGATCCGCGTCAGCGCGAAATCCGAAAACCGGATCCACTTCCAGTTCCCGATCTCGATGCTGGTCGTCAAGGCTCCGGAGTGGGGGGGCGCGCGGCTGCTGGTCGACGGAAAATATCGGGGCACTCTGCCCGACGCATCGCGGCTGCGCTTGCCGCCCGGTTCGTATCGCATCACGCTCTCGCGAGAAGGGGTCAGTCCTTTGACCGAGAAGATCCAAGTCACCGAAGGAACGGAGAAGACTTGGAGTCCGCCGTCGCCCTCTCCGGCGGCACCGGGAGGAACGCCATGATCCGGACCGTCGCCGTCCTCTTCACGCTGGCCTTAGCCGCCGCGACCGGGCTCGCCCAGGACACGGAAAAGATCGAGGCCGACGCCAAGCGGGCGTTCGATTCGGGCCGCTTCAAGGAGGCCGGCGACAAGTACGCCAAGGCGGCGGAAGCCGCGAGCCTTCCGCCGGAGCGCAACGCCGACCTGCATCTGCAGAGCGCCTGGGCCTATTACATCGCCGGCAACTCCAAGAGCGCCCGCGAGCAGCTCAAGTCCGCCGTGACCGCGCGTCCCGACCTCCAGGTCATTCCGGATTTCTACAGCCCGGATTTCGCGAATCTGGCCGCGGCCGTCCGCAGCGAGGTGGCCGGAGCCCACGTGCCGGCAATCGATCTCGAGGAGTTGAAGCGCTCGGCCAAGGCCAAGCTCGCCGACGGCAAGGCTGAGGACGCGGTGTACGACTTGAAGCGCGCGGGCTCCTCCAACGATCCGGAAGTGTTCCGCATCCTCGCGGACGCCCAGGACAAGTTGGGGCATGGCGCCGAGGCCGACGCGGCCCGCCGCAAGGCGTCGGACCTCGAGAAGGGGCTCGTCAGCTCGATTCCGATCGGGGCGTCGACCGATGCGGGCCAGCCCGGCGCCGCCGCGCCCGCGCCCGCGGTTGGACCCCTTCTCGAGTCCTCCGAGCGCGCGCTCTCCTCGGGCGACTGGCGCGCCGCGGGCTCCTTCGCGCGCCAGGCGTCGGAGGCCGACCCCAAGAGCGCGGAAGCCCACCGCCTCGCCGCCGAAGCCGCTCTCCTGGGCGGATCCGACGCGGAGGCCGAGCGCGAGTTCACGGCGGCGATCGTGCTCGAGTCCAGCAACGCGAAGGCTGAGCTGGGGCTGGGGCGCGTGGCCGAGCAGCAGAAGAAGTGGAACACCGCCGCGAGCCACTATCGCCGCGCCCTCGAGCTGAACTCGAACAGCGTGGCGGCCGCCCGCGGCCTGGGCCGCTCCATGAGCGCCCTGGGCGACAAGAGCGCGGCGCGGTTGGCGTTCGGGCGCGCGATCGAGATCGACCCGGCCTCCGCCGAGGCGCGCAACGATTTCGGGGTCTTCCTGTTCCGCTCCGACGAGCTCGACCGCGCGGTGGAGAACTTGATCGAGGCGGTCCGGCTGGATGGAGCGCAACCCATCTACCACGAGAACCTGGGCCGCGCCTTTCGCAAGAAGGCCATGCTCAAGGAAGCCGAGCGCGAGCTCTCCGAGACCGCCCGCTTGTCGCCCGACGAGACTTCGGCGTGGACGGCGTTGGGTCAAATCCGGGCGGAACAGAAGAGACCGGAGGAAGCGGCCACGGCCTTCGCGACCGCGCTGACGCTGGACCCCTTGAGCGAAGAGTCGGCCACGGGCCTCTCCTCCGTCCTGTCCTCGGCCGGGCGCCTACCGGAGGCCGAGGCGGCCTTGGCCAAGGCCATCGAGAGCAACGCGAAGTCGCCGGCGCTTTGGAACAACCTGGGCGTCATCCGCGCGCAGCGGGGCAACTACCGCTTGGCCGTGGAGGCCTTTGGGAAGGCCCTGGCGCTGGACGCCGGGTTCGAGGCCGCCAAGTCGAATCTGGCACGAGCGACGGAGCTGGCGGCGATCGATCGGGCGGCGTCGTAGGATCGGCGGCCTTCACGGTGTTCGCCGCTCTCGGCCTCTCTTGCGCCATGCTGCTCGCTCCCGGACCGGACCCCAGCTATCGGGCGCAGATCGAGGCCTGGCGCGCGCGGCGTCTGGCGGTCCTCCGGTCCGACGACGGTTGGCTGACCGTGGTCGGACTCTTTTGGCTGGAACCCGGCGAGAATTCCGTGGGCAGCGCGGCGGGAAGCCGCGTGGCCCTGCCGTCCGGCAAGGCGGCGGACAAGCTCGGCGTGATCTCGCTCGACGGCGATCGGGCCACTTTCCGCCCCGCGCCCGGCGCGGACGTCCGGATCGACGGAAAACCCGCCGCCCCCACGGTGCTGCGCTCCGACGCGCAGGGGGAGCCCACCGCCGTCACCTCCGGGTCGATCCGCTTCTACCTCATCGAGCGCGGCGGGCGGCTGGCGGTTCGCGTGAAGGACACGAAGAGCGAGGCCCGGGCGAAGTTCGACGGCATCACGTCCTACCCTATCGATCCTTCCTGGCGCATCGAGGCGCGCTTCGAGCCCTACGACCCGCCGAAGAAACTCTCGGTGCCCAACATCCTCGGCCGGGTCGACGCGGAGGAGTCGCCGGGCGCCCTCGTGTTCGAGCGCGGCGGCAAGACGTACCGGCTGGATCCCGTGCTGGAGAAGGGCGAGACGGACTACTTCGTCATCTTCGGCGACGCGACCAACGGCAAGGAGACCTACGGCGCGGGCCGATTCCTCTACGTCGCCCCGCCGGCCGACGGAAAGGCGATCGTGGACTTCAACAAGGCCTACAACCCGCCGTGCGTCTTCACCGCGTACGCCACGTGCCCGTTGCCTCCGCCCCAGAACAAGCTGCCCATCCCGGTGGCGGCCGGCGAGAAGGCCTACGCCGAGTAACCGCCGAGGGCGCGCCCCCGCTACCGGATCGCCTCGAGAAGCTCCTGCAGCATCCGGCCCGTGGCGCCCCAGATCACGTGCTGCCCGTAGTGGTAGAAGAGCACGGGCTCTTCGCGGCCCGGCAGGATTTTCGTTTCCAGGATCTTCGGATCGAGCAGGGCCGCCACCGGCGCTTCGATCATCTCGGCGATCTCGGCTTGCTCCACCGTGAAGGCGTAAGGGCTCGGGATCGCCCCCACGAAGGGCTCGACGTAGAAATCCGTCACGGTCGTCAGCGGCGATAACGCGCCCAGATACCGCACGTCCGATTCGGCCACGCCGATCTCCTCGCGGGTTTCACGGAGGGCCGTGGCCAGGAGCGTCTCGTCGTCGGCCTCCTCGGCTCCTCCCGGGAAGGAGATCTGACCGCGGTGATGCTCGACGGTCTCCGTCCTCCGCGTGAAGAGGATCCAGAGCGCCCCATCCCTCACGAAGAGCGGGATCAGCACGGCCGCGCGCCGGGCGGCGGTCAAGGAATCGCCCGGCTCGCGCGGCCCTCGCTCCAGGCGGGCGTGCAGCTCGTCCATCCAGGACACCGGGGAGCCCGCGGGGTTACTCGGAGGCAGCGGCGCCCCCTCCCGCGGCCGACCGGAGCGAAGCCTCGATGAACGGCGTCAGCCCGCCGTCCAGCACGCGATCGGTGTCGCCGGTCTCGCAGCCGGTGCGATGGTCCTTGACCATCCGGTACGGATGCAGCACGTAGGATCGGATCTGGCTTCCCCACTCGATCGACTTCTTCGCCCCGGCGCGCTTCTCTTCCTCGGCGCGCCGCTCGTCCAACGCCCGCTGGTAGAGGCGCGCGCGCAGCACCCGCATCGCCATCTCCCGGTTGCGCCCCTGGCTGCGCTCGTTCTGGCAGGTCACGACGATGCCCGAGGGAATGTGCGTGATGCGGACCGCCGAATCGGTCACGTTGACGTGCTGGCCTCCGGCGCCGCTGGAGCGGTAGGTGTCCACCCGCAGGTCCTTGTCCGCGATCTCGACGGCGATGTCCTCGTCGATTTCGGGAGCCACGAAGACCGAGGCGAACGAGGTGTGCCGCCGCTGCGCCGCGTCGAAGGGCGAGATGCGCACCAGCCGGTGCACGCCCATCTCCCGCTTGAGGTAGCCGTACGCGTGGTCGCCGACGATGTGGAGCGTCGCGCTCTTCAGGCCCGCCTCCTCGCCGTCCTGCCGCTCGATCAGCTCGGCCTTCCAGCCGCGGGATTCGGCGAAACGCGTGTACATGCGCAGGAGCATCTGCGCCCAGTCCTGCGATTCGGTCCCGCCGGCGCCCGCGTGGATCGACAGCCAGGCGTTGAAAGCGTCCTCGGGCGCGCCCATCTTGACCGCGAGCTCCAGCTCGTCGGCGAATTGCGCGACCGTCAAGAGCGCCTCGCGGGCGTCCGCGTCCGCGGACTCTCCCTCGCGCAGCAGCTCGACTAAGACGCCGAGCTCTCCCCGCAGCTCGTCCAGACGATCGGCCGTGGTCAGCCGCTTCTCGAAGCCCTTGGTCTGCCGCAGGATCTCCTGGGCGGCCTCAGGCCGGGTCCAAAAGTCGGGGACCGCGGCCTTCTCCCGGAGTTCCACCAGCGCGCTCCGCGCCGCGTCTAAATCAAAGATAGCCCCGAAGCGCCGCGAGGCGCTCCGAGGCGGAGATCAGAGCGGCAATGAGGTCGTCGCGTTCGGTCATGGAGAATCTCTTGGCGCTCGGCCTTCGGCGTTCGACCGGGTTGGCCGACGCCGGAGGCGGGCGAGGCCGAAGATTAGCACGCCGAGCGCGAGGACGTCGGCGGCGCGGGGAATCCAGAAGCCGAAGCGCGTCCAGACCGTCGCGCCGCTCTCCAGCCGCACGGTCCCCGTCACCGTCGCCTTGACGTCGGCTGGGGATTCCGCCCGGATGCGCCCGCGCGAGTCCACGATCCCGGAGATGCCCGTGATGGCCGCCCGCAGCAGGAACCGCGAATTCTCGACGCTGCGCAGGACGGCGCCGGCGAAATGCTGCTGTTGCGCTCCCCCGCGGCCGTACCAGGAATCGTTGGAAATGGTCACCAGGAGATTCGCGCCGTCGGCCACTTCTTTCCGCGCCAGAGACGGATAGATGATCTCGTAGCAGATCCCGACGCCGATCGCGAACGGCCCCGAGCGAATCAGGACCGGCTCGGGCGCGGGCGTGAACTCGCCGATCTTCTGGGAGACCTGCCGGACGAAAAAGAAGAGCCGGGGCAGAGGCACGTATTCCCCGAAGGGCACCAGGTGGACCTTCCGGTACGGCGGCCCGGCGATACCGCCCGGCGTGAGCAGACGCGCCGCGTTGTAGTAGCGCCCGTCGGGATCCTCCTGTACGTCGCCGAACAGAATCGAGGAGCCTCCGCGTGCGAGGGTCGCTAAATCCTGGCGCATCGTGAAGCTGCGCTCCCACTCTGCCGGCAGCGCCGACTCGGGGACCAGGATCAACTCCGGCGAGTCCTCGGACGCGTGCCAGATCTGAGTGATCGCCCCCTGGTAGGTCTGGCGGGCGCCCTGCGGGCTCGCCCGCATCTCCTCGGTCGCGTTGGGCTGGATGAGTGCGATCGGAATCTCACGGCCGACCTCCGGAGACCGCGCGATCCGGCCGGCGCCCCAGGCCCCGGCGGCCAGGGCCAGCAGCGCCGCCCACAGCAGCGGCTTCAAGCGCCGCGCCGCGATCGCGGCGGCCAGGCACGACGAGATCGCCGCCGTCAGCGCGGACAGCCCGAAGACGCCCCAGATCGACGCGGACTGCATCCAGATCGGATGCCGGTACAAGGCGTGCCCCGTCAGGTTCCACGGGAACCCGCCGTAGACGAACGCGCGCCCATGCTCCGAGGCCATCCAGAGCAGCGGAAAGACGGCCAACCGCCGCGCGGATCCGGGCGGCCCGCACGCAACGGCGGCCAATGCCACCAGCGCGGGCCACTGCGACAGGATCGCCGCGAGGATGACCAGGCTCGCAACGCCCAGCGCCGGACTCTGGCCCCCGTAGTGGGTCACGACGTAGAAAATCCATGGAATCGAGCCGCACCAGAAGGCCACCCCGAACAGGAATCCGGAGAAGAGAGCGCGCGCGGGGCTCTCCTCCCGGGACAGCGCGACTAACCAGGGCACCAGCGCCAGCGGGAGCAAGACCAGCCACTCCACCGGCGGAAACGCCAGGGCGAACAGGAGCCCGGCGACCACGCCGGAGAGCGGCGTCGTCCATCGCGTCATGACCCGTCGCACGTCTACGTCTGGAGCAAACCGCCGGCCGAGGCCGCCAGCGCTTCCTCGGCGCGATACGAGGATCGGACGAAGGGACCCGAGAAGACGTGGCGGAATCCCAGGCCTTCGCCCAGACGGCGGTACCGATCGAAAATCTCGGGCAAGACATACTCGGCCACCGGCAGGTTCTCGAGCGACGGACGCAGGTACTGGCCGATGGTCACGATATCCACCGAGGCTTCGCGCAGACGGCCCAGAAGCTCGGCCACTTCGTCCTCGCGCTCCCCGAGGCCCAGCATCAACCCGGATTTCGTGGTCATCGACGGCGCGAAGGCCTTCGCCTCGGCCAACAGCGCGAGCGACCGGTCCAGCCTCGCTCCCCGCCGCACGCGAGCGTACAGCCGGGCGACCGTTTCGACGTTGTGGTTGAAGACGTCCGGCGCCGCATCCAGCACGACCCGAAGCGAGGCGAGCCGGCCCCGAAAGTCGGGCGTCAGGACCTCGATGCCCGGATGCGAATCCAGAGATCGCACGGCCCGGATCGTCTCGGCGAAATGCGCCGCGCCGCCGTCAGGCAAGTCGTCGCGGTCCACCGATGTCAGGACCACGAATCGGAGCCCCATCTGCTGGACCGCTGCGCGGACGCGCCAGGGCTCCATCGGATCGACCGCGGCCGGCTTCCCGTTGGCGATGTCGCAAAACCCGCAGGCGCGCGTGCACACGTCGCCCAGCAGCAGAAACGTCGCCGTGCCCCGGGAAAAACATTCGCCGCGATTGGGACAGCGCGCTTCTTCGCAGACGGTGTGAAGGCCGTGCGCGCGCATGAGGCTCTTGACCCCGTGGAGCTCCGAGAGCCGGAGCTTGCGCTCCCGAATCCACTCCGGAGCCTTCCCGAGCGCGGGTCGGCTCATCATCGGGCCTCGGAGACGACCCACGGACTCTGGACCTTGTCCTGCGTCCGAAGTTTCTCGGCGGCGCGATGGGCATCTTCGGTCGTGCGAAACGGACCCACGCGGACGCGCAGCCGCCCCTTGGGGCCGTCGGAGACGATCTGCGTGCGGTATCCGCGCCGGGACAGGCGCTGACTCAGCGCGTCGGCTTCGCCCCGCGAGGACAGCGCGGCTACCTGCACCCAGATCCGTCCGGCCGGGGGAACGGCCTTCGACGCGTCGGCCGCGGGTTTGGCCGTCCGCGGCGGCGGCGCCGGGTGCTCCGGCGCCGGCACGGCCGCCTCCTCCGCGGTGCCGTCCTCGAACGTCTGCAGCGTGGGAGGCGGCGTGGGCTCGGCGGCGGATGCCGCGGCGTTGCCGGCCACGGGCTGGCTCTCGCGCGCCGCGCGGGAGGCCACCGGCAGTGGCGCCGCGGTCTCGACGGCCGGGATCGCCTCCGAGGTCTCGTCCGGCGGGAGCGCGGCGCGAGCCTGCGTTCCGGGGCGCCCCGGGAGCCCGGTCATCAGCCCGAAGAAGAACGCGAGGCCCAGCGACAGCAGCAGGCCGACGAAGAGGCCGACAGCCTGCCGTGCCGTCAGCGAGATCTGATAGTGGGTCCGCGGTTCCGTCACGCCGAGAGTCTAGCCTGCTAGGCCTTATCCCGCTCCAGGAACATCTTGATCAGATCGATCGGCAAGGGGAACACGATCGTCGAGTTCTTCTCGTTCGCGATCTCGGTCAACGTCTGCAGGTATCGGAGCTGGAGCGTGGCCGGCTGCTTGTCGATGATCTGCGCCGCGGCGGACAACGCCGTCGCCGCCTCCAGCTCGCCCTGCGCATGGATGATCTTGGCGCGCTTTTCCCGCTCGGCCTCGGCTTGCTTGGCCATCGCGCGCTGCATCTCCGGCGGGAGATCGACCTGCTTGACCTCCACCAGCGAAACCTTGATTCCCCAGGGCTGCGTGTGCTCGTCGATGACTTTCTGAAGGTCGACGTTCAACTTCTCGCGCTCGGAGAGCAGCTCGTCCATCAACGCCTGGCCCAGCACGCTGCGCAGGGTGGTCTGCGCCAGCTGCGAGGTCGCATAGAGATAGTTCTCGACCTGGACGACCGCCTTCTCGGGCTCCACCACGCGGAAGTAGACCACCGCGTTGACCTTCACCGACACGTTGTCCTTGGTGATGATGTCCTGGGGGGGCACGTCGTGCACGACGGTCCGCAGCGACATGCGCACCATCCGCTCGAACGGCCAGAAGATCAGCACCAGCCCCGGTCCCTTGGGCTGCTTGCCCAGCCGGCCCAGCCAGAACGTGACCGCGCGCTCGTACTCGTTCAACACATTGATCCACTTGAAGACGAACAGCATCACCACGAACCCCGCCACGAGAAAGCCCGGGAAGATCTGTGTCATCCGTTCCTCCGTTCGACGTAGAGGACGCCGTCCACGATGCGGGTCACGCGTACGCGGTCCCCGGACTCCCATCCGGGCGGGCCGACGGCGTTCCAATATTCTCCGTGCAGTTGGACCGTTCCCTTGCCCTCCGAGCCGCCGTTCACCACGCGCGCGAGCTCGCCGACCATCGCGGACAATCCTGTGCGGGCGGGAGTGCGGCGCAGCTGCACGGTTTTCCAGGTCAGCAGCGCGACGATCGCCAGCGTCGCCCCCAATCCCGGCACGATGATTCCCAAATCGACCCGGTAGCCGGCGGCGTCCCCCTTGCCCGAGAAGAGCAGCAGCGAACCGGCCACCAGCGCGACCGCGCCGCCCAGCGACAAGAGCCCGTGGCTGGCCACCTTGACCTCGGCCACGAACAGCAGAATCGCAAAGAGGATCAGGCCCACCCCCGCGAGGTTGACGGGCAGGACCGAGAAGGCGTACAGCGCCAGCAGGAGCGAGATGCCGCCGGCGACTCCCGGCAGGATCGCGCCCGGCGTCGAAAGCTCGAAATAGAGGCCCACCAGCCCGATCAGAAAGAGGACGTACGCCACGTTGGGATGCGACACGACGCCCAGCAGGCGCTCCATCTGTCCCATGGGGCGGTCCTCCAACCGAAACCCCCGCAGGCTCAGAGTCGCCTGGCCTCCCCCAACCCGGGTGAGCTTGCGGCCCTCCAGCTGATTCAGCAGGTCCGGCACGTCGCGCGCGATGATCTCGACTAAGCCGCCGTCTTTCGCCTCGGTCTCCGTGTACGAGAGGCTTTTCTGGACCGCCGCCTCGGCTTTCTCGACGTTGCGCCCGCGCTGCTTGGCGAGCGTGCGCACGAACGCGCGCGCGTCCTGCTCGGCTTTCTCGTTCATCTTCTGCGGCAGGTCCTGGCCCTCTCCCCCGACCGGATGCGCGGCGCCCGTGTTGGTGCCCGGGGACATTGCCGCTACGTCGCCGGACAGCAGCAGGAAGAAGCCGGCCGATGCCGCCTGGGCGCCCGACGGCGACACGAAGGTGGCGACCGGAACCTTGGAGAGCAGGATCGCCGAGCTCATCTCGCGCGTGGATGCCAGCAGGCCGCCGGGCGTCGAGATGGTCAAGACCACAAGGGCCGCGCCCTCCTGCTGCGCCTGGGACAACACGCGCGTGAGGTAGTTGGCCGCCGCGGGGTGGATCGGTGTGTCGATTCGACCCGCCACGACCAGCGGCGTCGAGGCGGTTCCCAGGGCGGCCGCCGCGAACATGAGAAAGGCCGCCCCGAACCCCCCCGCAGGCATCCGGCGCATTCTATCTTCACGCGGCGGTGACTTACCCGCCGCCAACCGGGTATAAAGGCGCGTGCGCATCCGGCCCACCGAGACGATCCATTTTGCAGCGCTGGCGGTGCTCACGGTCCTGGCTCTCTTGCTTCGCGGCCGCTTGGCCGACCCCTCCGCGATGCTGCTGGGCTACGCCGGCCTGGCGGTGGCCCTCTGCGCCATGACCGCCCTGGCGGCCCGCGCCGATTCCCTTCCGAGGCCGCTGGCGTTCCTCGTGGACTTCTATCCGGCGGCGTTCCTTCCGATCATGTTCAACACCCTAGAGCCCCTGATCGAAGCGCTTCGCGGCGGACCCCGCGACGATCTGCTCATCGCGGCGGACCGATGGATCTTCGGCGTGGACGTGACGGTTTGGATGCAGCGGCTCGTCCACCCCCGCCTCAACGACCTTTTTTACACCTTCTATGTCAGCTACTACTTCATCGCGCTGACGCTGGGAGTGGTGCTCTGGTCCCGGGACCGGGCCGCCGCCCGGCGCTTCATCTTCACGCTGATGGTCGTGTACTACGTGTCCTACGCCGGCTACTTCGCGATCCCGGCGTTGGGGCCCCGCTTCGCGCAGGCCTCGGCGTACACCGTCTCGCTGGTCACGACGCCCGTGGCCCGCGCCATCAACGACACGATCAACAGCCTCGAGAAGACGAAGTTCGACGTGTTCCCCTCCGGGCACACCATGATCTCGGTGGCGGTCCTCCTGGTGGCCTGGAAGCGCGCACGGGACGTGTTCTGGTTCCTGCTGCCGGTGGCGGTGGGGCTGGTGATCTCGACGGTCTACTGCCGCTATCACTACGTGGTGGACCTCATCGCGGGCGCCATGCTCGCGTTCCTGACCGTGCCGCTAGGAGACCGTCTCTACGACGGCTGGATGCGCCGGCGCGAGCTCGCCTACAACGGCCGTTCGTAGATGCGATAGGTCTTGTAGAGCTTGCCGCCCCAGAGCTTGACGGCGCCGATGACCAGCTCGTTGTCCTCGAGAAGCCAGGAAACCTCGGCGCCGGTGTAGCCCTTCTTGAGGAGGAAGCGCAGCGAGTCCGCCATCATGATCGATTGGATCCCGCGCATCCGGTATTCCTTCTGGATGCCCAGCGTCAGGACGCGCACGGTCTTGATCTTCCGCGAGGCCAGCAGAAACTTGAGCCAGCCCAGCGGCAGCAGCCGTCCGCGCGTCGGAGCGATGGCAAAGTTGTAGTCGGGAAGCATGAGCATGAACCCGATCGGCGCGAGCGTGCCGTTGGGCTTCTTGATTTCCGCGATCCAGAGCAGTTCCTCGACCAAGAGCGGTTTCAACCGCTTGGCCATGAAGTCCATCTCCTCCGGCGTCATGGGAACGAAGCCCCAGTTCTTCTCCCAGGCCGCGTTGTAGACCTCCCGGATCTTGGGAAGATCCACGGCCAGTCCGCCCTTGGAGACGTTGCGCACGACGACGTCGGGCTCGCGCTTGCGGAAGCGCTCGGCCACGCGTGCCAGCCGCTCCAGCGGCTTTGCCTCGAGCGGGAACCAATACGCCAGCAGGTCCTTGGCCTTGCGAAAGCCCTGCTCCTCGATCCGCGAGACGTAGAAGCGGGGGTTGTACGTCATCATCAGGACCGGAGGTGAATCGAACCCGTCGACCAACAGCCCCGCCTCGTCGTTTAACGTGGGGTTGGCCGGCCCGCGCAGGATGGTCATCTTGCGTTCGCGCCCCCAGACGGCCGCGGCCTCCAGCAGCTTGCCAGTCACCTCGGCGTCGTCGATGGACTCGAAGAAGCCGAAGAACGCGGCCTTCTCGCGGTGGAAGGACTTGTGGTTGCGATCCACGATCGCGGCGATCCGGCCCACGGGCTCCTGGCCTCGGCTGGCCAGGAAGAGCTGGATTTCCCCGTGCCGGAAGAAGGGGTTGTCGTCGTGAAAGACCTTGGCCACGTCCGACCGCAGCGGCGCCACCCAGTGGGGATCCCCCGCGTAGATCTTGTCGGCGACGTCGAAGAAGTGGGCCAGGTCCGCCCGCCCGCGGCCGATGCGGCGGATGACGAGCGCGGACGTCTCGCTCAAGACTCGACCGACTCCGCTGCCGGGCTCAGGCGCGGCCCGAACGAACCAGGCCGACCTCGCGTCCGACCTTCTCGAAGGCATCCAATGCCCGCGCCAGCTGCTCCTGGCTGTGGGTCGCCATCAAAGACGTGCGGATGAGCGCGCGGCCGGGGGGCGTCGCCGGCGAGAGGACGCAGTTGACGAAGACGCCCTCCTCCTGGAGCCGGTGAACCATCCGCAACGCCGTCAGGTCCTCCCCGACCACGACCGGGACCACCGGAGTCCGCGACTCCCCCGTGTCCAGACCCAGGGAGCGGAGGCCTTCCGAAAAGAATCGCGTGTTTTCCCACAAGCGCTCCCGCCGCTGGGGCTCGCGGTCCATGATCTCGATCGTCGCCAGAGCGGCCGCGGCCGAGGCGGGCGGCGGCGCGGCCGAGAAGATGAGCGTGCGGGCGCGGTGCTTGACGTAGTCGATGACGGTGGAATTGCCGGCGATGAAACCGCCGACCGAGGCCATGGACTTGGAGAAAGTACCCATGATCAGGTCCACTTCCTGCTCCACGCCGAAGTGTTCCGAAGTCCCGCGGCCCGTGGGCCCGAGCACGCCGATGCCGTGCGCGTCGTCCACCATGAGCCCCGCCGCGAACTCGCGCGCGACCGCCAGAATCTCGGGCAGGCGCGCGACATCGCCTTCCATGGAGAAGACGCCGTCCAGCACCACCAGCCGGCCCTTGGCCTCGCTGTCGTTGCGCATCTGGCGGCGCAGGTCCGCGGGGTCGTTGTGCTTATATTTTTTGACGTTGCCGAAGGACAGCCGCGCGCCGTCGATGATGCAGGCGTGGTCCTGCTTGTCGAGGTAGACCGTATCGCCTTTGGCGACCAGGCACGCGATCGCGCCCAGGTTGACTTGAAAGCCGGTCGAGAACGTGATCGCGGACTCCTGCCGCATGAACTCGGCCAGGCGCTCTTCCAGACGCACGTGGAGATCCAGTGTCCCGTTCAAGAAACGGCTTCCGGCGCAACCGGATCCATACTTTCGGATCGCGGCGATGGCGGCTTCCTTGACGCGCGGGTCGTTGGTCAGCCCCAGGTAGTTGTTGGAGCCCAGCATCACCAGGCTGCGGCCATCGATGACGACCTCCGGATCCTGGGCAGACTCGATGACCCGGAAAAATGAATAAAACCCGGTCTGCCGCACGCGGGCCGCGTCTTCGTACCGGTAGCATTTTTCGAAGAACGGAGCGGTTCCCGCCGCCTCCGCCCGTATGACGCGGGCGACCTTGCTCATGGTTCCCCCCGAATGTGCCATCGACCAGCCAGCGGATCTTAGCAAATTTTACAAAGTCACGCCGGCCGGGGTCCGGGGGCCGCAGGGCCCCGGCTCAAAGCCATCCGGCGGCCCGGTACCAGTCCCAGGCAGCCCGTAGGCTCTGCGCCAGGGACACATCGGGGGGCAGGTCCAGTGCCTGCCGCATCGGGCCGCCCTCGCAGAGCCAATCTCCGGCCAGGATCTCCCTGGCTTTGTCCGCGTTGAAGGGGCGCGACTTGCCCGTCAGCGTCTCGCGCAGTGTTTCCCAGCGCCCGAGCAGTCGCACGGCCGCGTTGGGAACGGGCAGGATCCGCGCCGGGCGCCGCGGAAGCGTCGCGATGAGTCCGGCCAGATCCGCCAACCGGATCGGCTGCGGATCGCACAGGAAACCCGTCTGACCCGTGAGATCCCGCCGGGAAGCCGCCCGCGCGATCGCCAGAGCGGACTGCTCCGCCGCGATGACCTGAACGCGCGTCTGTCCGGCCGGGAGGGGAATCCAGCCGGAGGCGGCCATCCGAAAGTAGACGAACAGGCCGCGGTCGCCCGGGCCGAAGATCACCCCCGGCCTCAAGATGACCCACGGTCCCTTCCAGAACTCCGAGACGGCCAGCTCGCTTTCGTGTTTGGATACGCCGTACCAGGAGACGGGGCGGGCGGGATCGCCGGCGAGCACGGGACGTCCTTCCCGCGCCGGCCCCGCGGCCGCCTGGCTCGAGACGTGGACAAACATCGCGTCGGGCGCGGACCGCCGCGCCGCTGCGAGCAATTGCTCCGTGCCGCGGACGTTGACCGCCCGATAATCCTCCAGGCTGCGGGCGTTGACCAGGCCGGCGGCATGAACGATCGCGTCCGCGCCGGACAGCGCCTGGGCCAAGGCGTTCTGATCCGAGAGATCGCCGGGCACGACGTCCAGCGCCAGCCCCGCGAGCCGCGCGTCCCGCGCCTTGCGCGGATCTCGGGCCAGCAGGCGCACGCGCCAGCCTAGCTCGGACAAGGCGCGCGCGACGTGGCCTCCGAGAAAGCCTGTGCCCCCGGTCAGAAATGCGGTCGCCATCGGTATGCCCGAATTCTATTGACTCGCGCCGGCGCCGCGGCACAGCATTCCGCCACTCGCATGGGAATTTTCTGCGGCCGGGTGGCGGCCAGAGTCCGCGTCGCCGCTCTCCTTTCCCTCCTCCCGGCCGCGCTTTCCGCGGCGACGCCGGTGTCCCCGCCCGTCGTGGACTACGCGATCGACGTCACCCTGGACGCAAAGGAAAAAACCCTGAACGGGCAGGAGCGGCTCCTCTGGCGCAACCCGTCGGGCGATGCCGTCTCCGAGCTGCGCTTCCATCTCTACCTCAACGCCTTCAAAAACGCCCGGTCGACGTTCATGCGCGAGTCGGGCGGGCACCTGCGGGACGACGAGGCCGGGAACAAGCCCGACGACTGGGGCTGGATCGACGTCGTGTCCATGCAATCCGGCGGCGTCGAGCTCTCCAAGGGCGCCCGCTTCATCCAGCCCGACGGCAACGACGAGGCCGACCAGACCGTGCTCTCGGTCCCTCTGCCCAGGCCCGTCCCGCCCCACGGCTCCATTGCGCTCACGATCGCCTTTCGCGCCCGGCTTCCCAGGGTCTTCGCCCGGACCGGGTACGTGCGCGACTACTTTTTGGTCGGCCAGTGGTATCCCAAGATCGGCGTCTACGAGCCGGCGGGGATGCGCGAGCGAAAGACGGGCGGCTGGAACTGCCATGCCTTCCACGCGAACTCCGAGTTCTATGCCGATTTCGGCAATTTCGACGTGTCTTTGACCGTGCCGTCGCGGTTCGTCGTGGGCGCCACCGGCAAGGGAGTCTCGGAAACGCGGGGCAAGGCGACCACGACGTACCGGTACGTCCAGAAGGACGTCCACGACTTCGCGTGGACGGCCGATCCGCGCTGGCAGGTCACCGAGTTCACGTTCGATCCCGCCAAGGACGTCCCCGCCGGCTGGAGCGCGCGCGCGGCGCGCGAGCTCGGGATGAGCGAGGCGGACATTGCGCTCAAACCGGTGTTTGTCCGGCTCCTCTTGCAGCCAGGGCACGAGCCCGGCCGCGAGCGATATCTGCGCTCCATCCGCGAGGCGATCTCCTTCTACGGGCTCTGGTTTGGCGCGTACCCGTACGAGACGCTGACGGTCGTGGACCCTCCGGACGACGCGATGGGCTCGAGCGGCATGGAGTACCCGACCTTCATCACGGGCGGCGGCGCCAATGACTTCCTGACGCGCTGGCCGTTCACGCGCACGCGATTCATCGAGGTCGTCACCGTGCACGAGTTCGGCCACCAGTACTGGTACGGCATGGTGGGATCCAACGAGTTCGAAGAATCTTGGCTGGACGAGGGGATCAACGACGACTCCGAGCATCGGGCGATGACGTTGGCCTACGGAGACCGGGACTCGATCGAGCTGCCGGGCGGCATCGGTTTCGACTCGATCTCGATCGCGCACCGGGAGTACGCCCGCCTCGCCAACCTCGATCCCATCCGCCGCTGCGCCTGGTGCTTCGCGTCCGAGGCCTCCTACGGCGTCAACTCCTATTTCAAGGTCGGGCTCTTCATGGCGCAGCTGAAAAAGGACCTGGGCACCGTGACCTTCTCCCGCGCGCAACGCGCCTACTTCCAGGAGTGGTCGTTTCGCCACCCCACGACCTCGGACTTTTTCCGCGTCTTCGAGAGGGTCTCCGGCCGCGACCTCTCGACATATCGGCGCAACCTCCTCGAGGGCACGGCGCGTTTGGACTGGCAGGTCGTCTCGGCCAGGACTCGCGAGGACGCCGGCGAGGAAGGCATCTTCGACCGGCCCGAGGGCCGCGTCACGCTGGAGGACGGCGCCGTCGTACGGCCCGAGCGCGCGCGGACTTCCGAACCCAAGCCCGAGAAGAAAGAGAAATATCAGACGGTCGTCCTCTTCGGGAACACCGGGGAGTGGGAGCACGCCGCGACGGCCCGAATGGTCTTCGCGGACGGGAGAGTTCTGGAACGGCCGATCCCCGGCGACGCAAGATGGGTTCGCTATCGCATCCGGTATAGCGCGAAGCTCGCATGGGCCGCCGTCGACCCCGACCGGAACAACCCTTGGGATGCAAACCGCTTGAACGACTCCAAGGTCCTGTCCACCGGAACGGGGCCGGCGAAAACTCTGGGCACCCGCGCGGCCGCGAAGTACACCGGTTGGGCCGCGTTCGCCGCGGGCGTCTGGACGCAGCTTCTGTGGGCGCTGGCCTGATGGAGCGGCGAGGCAGCCTCCGCGCCGGATTCGCCGCGCTCTCGCACGGCAAGTTGATCCTGCTCCTGACGCTGGCGACACTGGCGCTGGGCTTTCTTTCCGCGATGCCGCTCCTCCCGGCCCTGCAACACGACCTGGCGGGCACGCTGGCGGGCGACCACTTCATCCGCAACCATCCGACATTTGCGCCCGCGGACTTCATCGACTTCGTCCGCGAGCGGCAGTACGCGACCGCCGGGATGCGGCGCACGGCCGGCGCCGCCGGCGCCTTCGCCGTCATCCTCCAGGTCTTTTTCGCCGGCGGCATCGTCGCGGTGCTCGGGCGCGGGCGCTTCACGTTCGGACAGTTCTTCGAGCCGGCGCGCCGCAATTTCGGACACAACGTCAAGTGTTTCCTCCTCTTTCTCCTCGCGGGCGCCGTCGTGGTGGGCGGCTGGCTCGGGGGCGCGTTGGCGGCCCGGAAGAAGCTCTTCGAGGACGCGCCCCCGGACGCCGCGAGCCACATCGTGTCCTGGTGGGCGATCCTCCTGGTGGGCGTGCTCCTCTTCGCGATCCTCTCTCTGCTCTACGACTTCGCGCGCGCGGCGAGGCGGTACTCGCCCACGATCGGCGCGTGGCGCGCGGTCCGGTTCGCGTTTCGCGCGATGAAGGGGGCACGGCTCCGCGCGCTGGCGCTCTTTTTCTTCTGGCTCGTCCTGGGAGGAGCGGCCGTCGTCGCGTCCATCGGTCTCACCTGGGCCATGCCCGCGGTGTCGCTGCCCGCGGTCATCCTGCTCTTTCTGCTCCAGTTCGGTGCGCTCTGGCTGCGGTCCGCCGTGCGCGTCGCGGCGTGGGGGTCCTACATCGGCTTCCTGGAGTTCCGCGGGCGCGGCCGCGTCGCGCTGGCGTCTTTGAGCGGACCCTCGGGCCTCGAGCGACGCCGGGACGGCCTCTGGGGTCCTCGCCAGCCGGGATCGGTCTCGACCTAGCCGCCCGCCCAGCCCGCCAGCCGGCGGATTCCCTCGCGAATCCGCTCCGTCGGCGCGGCGTACGAGAACCGCACGCAGGCATCCTCGCCGAAGGCGTCGCCCGGGACGGCGGCCACGTGCGCCTCCGCCAGGAGCTTGTCGCAGAAGGCGGCGGATCCGGCGACGCCGCGGTGCGCGTAGAGCGCCGACACGTCGGCGAACGCGTAGAAGGCCCCTTCCGGCATGCCGCAAGCCACCCCCGGAATTGCCTTCAGACCGTCCACCATGACTCGGCGTCGCGCCTCGTAGTGGCCCAGCATCTCGGCGACGGAGGCCTTGGACCGCTCCAGGTCCGTCAACGCGGCCAGCGCCGCGGCTTGGGAGATCGAGGAGGCATTGGATGTCGTGTGGCTCTGGTACGAGGTCATCGCCTGGATCAGCCGCGGAGGACCCAGGGCCCACCCCAGCCGCCAGCCCGTCATCGCGTACGTCTTGGACGCGGCGCCCGTGACCACCAGCCGGTCGCATTCCGGCAGCTTCTTCGCGGCCGAGGCGTGCGGGCGCCCGTCGTAGAGGAACTGGTCGTAGGTCTCGTCGTAGATCAGCCATGCGTCGTGCGCGGCGCACCATTCCAGAATCCGGGACAGCTCCGCCGGGTCCACGACGGCGCCCGTGGGATTGTTGGGAGAGTTCAGGATCACGCCGCGCACTCTGGCGGACGCAACGCCCGCGAGGGCCGCCGCCGTGGGGTGCCAGCCGGAGGCGAACGTCGTGGGAACGAAGACGGGGCGCGCGCCCGTCAGGCGCACCATCTCGGGAAAGGAGACCCAATACGGCGAGAACAGCGCGACCTCGTCGGACTCCTCGAAGAGCGCCTGGCACACGTTGTAGACCGCCTGCTTGGCGCCGGCCGTGACGATGACGTTCTCGCGGGACGCCTGCGCGCCTTGCTCGCGCCGGTACTTCTGGGCGATGGCCTCGCGCAGGTCGGGCTCTCCGGCGACGTCGGTGTACTTGGTCCGCCCCGCTTCGATCGCGGCAATGCCGGCCGCGCCGACGAAACGGGGCGTCGCGAAGTCCGGCTCGCCGATCGAAAAATCCACCACGTCGACTCCGGAAGCGGCCAGGGCCTTGGCCTTCTTGGCCGTCGCCGTCGTCGAGGACGGCGCCAGCGCGGCGATGCGTTTCGAGAGCCTCAGGTCTTTCAACGCCGCTCCTTCCAGGAGCGCGCGAACGCTCCAAACGCACGCGCCTTCTTGCGTCCGATGACGATCAGCAGGACCTCGATCGCGATCCACGCGCCGTAAACCCAGACCATGTCGTGCCGCAGCGACGGCACCGCGAACTGGACCAGCCAGAGCGCGAACAGCCCGATCGCCTCGTACGCCTCGAAGCTCATCGAAACCAGGAAGAGCCAGCCCAGGAACGCCTGGAGGATCGTCAGGAGAATCTCCAGGCGCTGGAACGCGTCGAACGGGAGCGGCGTGGTGTCGCCGTGGCTCCAGCAATAGATGACCGCCAGAAGGGCCGAGAGGATGCCCCACTGGTTGATGTTCGAAGACACCATGTTGAGCAGCGCCACCGGCGCCCGCGTGACCCGGCGCGCCCAGGCGAACGCGGAGGTCTTCTCCGGGAACTCGGAGAGGAACGGGGCCACC